>NZ_JBEYVX010000061.1:0-35932 GCF_040644195.1 Streptomyces sp. NPDC047014
CTGCCCAGCAGCTCTTTGGTCAGCACCCGCCCCCGCGCGGTGCCGGGCGGGCGGGCTCACGCGCCGCGCCCGGTCCCGTCGGCCGGACTCACTTGGCCGGCTGGACCTGCCACAGCTGGGCGCCGGTCCGGTTGCAGGTGAACAGCTGCGTGTTGACGCCGTTGTCCTTCTTGCCGCCGGTGACGTCCAGGCACATGCCGTCGACGTGCGCGGGCTGGAGTTCGTACAGCTTGCGGACGGGGTCGACGAGCATCAGCTGCCAGCGCTGGTGCTCCTTGCCGACGCACGCCCACTGCTGGATGACCGCACCGGACTTGGTGCCGGTGTTCTCCACTTCGAGGCACTTGCCGCTGACGGCGGAGCGCAGTTCGAAGGTGCCGCGCGCGGTGGCGACGGCGGTCCACTTCTGGGCGTTGGTGGTGGTGCAGGCGGACTGCTGGACGGGGACGCCGTCCGTGGCCTTGCCGCCCTCGACGTCCAGGCACTTGCCGCTGTGGGAGGCGATGAGCTGGATGGCCGTCTGCGGCATGGCGGAGCGGGACATGATCTCCTGGCGCGCGGCGACCACGGCCCGGGCGGCCTCCTGTGCCGCTTCGGCGGACTTGCGCGTGTCGTCGCTCCCGTCGGCCTGTACGGCGGTCGCGGTGCCGGCCAGGACGACGGCGGCGGTGCTCAGGGCCAGGGCGGCCCGGATGATCCGAGACATGGTGGGATCCGTTTCCTCTCGCGTGTTCGGGATGCTCAGGCGGCCGTGACCGGCTGGAGACGCCACTTCTGGGCGGTCGTGCCGTTGCACATCCACAGCTGGGCGCTCGCGCCGTCGTCCTTGCTCGCGGAGGCGATGCCCAGGCAGCGGTCCGTGGTCGGCGCCGTGTGGGTGGGCCGCAGCTCGTACAGCTCCTTGGCGATGTCGACCATGACCAGGCGCCAGCGCTGCTGCGGCACCCCGACGCACCACCACTGCTGGACGGCCGTGCCGGAGGTGATGGCCGCGCCCTCGACGTCGAGGCACTTGCCGGAGTGCCCGGCGCGCACCTCGAAGGTGCCGGCGCCGGTGGCCGCCAGGTCGAACCACTGGTTCTCGGCGCCGTCGGCGCACGCGGACTGCACGGCGTTGACGCCGTTGCGCAGGCTGGCCTTGGGGAGCGTGAGGCACTGGCCGCTGTGCTCGGCCCGGAGCTGCACGGTGGAGGGGCCGGCCGCCGCGGACGTGGCGGCGGCGGCCGCCGAGGGGGCGGTGACGGAGGCGGGCGCGGCGGGCGACTCCTCGGCGACGGCGGCGCTCACGCCGCCGACGAGTGCGGCGACACTGGCCCCGACGGCCAGGACGGATCGGACGATCCGAGACATGGGTGTTTCCGTTCTCTCAGGTCTGGGGTGAAGGGAATCGGCCGGGGCCGTCAGGGGGCGAGCGGGGCGGCGAACTTCCAGGAGATGTCCTGGGCGAAGTCCTTCTCCACGTCGAAGCGGTTCTTGCCGCCCGCCTTGTTGGCCGCGTACAGGTCGCCCTGGTACTGCCGCAGGAAGCGGCCCGGCTGGCTCGCCGACTCCAGGGAGATGCCGGTGGCGCCCGAGACCTTCTTGACGCACCAGGTGGCGTCCTTGCGGAACTGCGCGCTGTTGTCGCTCGCGAGCATCCGGACCCGGAGGTCCTTCGGGACCAGGTAGTAGCCGGGCTTGCGGACCGATTCGAGGGAGTAGCAGCCGGGCTGGCCGCCGAGCGCCGGGACGACCACCCAGGTGGCGTCCTCGCGGTCGGCCTGCTTGGAGCCCGCGGACAGGGGGGCGAGGAACGCCTCGCCGGCGTCGGGGGCGGACTGCCGCAGGAAGAAGCCGGCCGGCAGGCCGTTCGCCTGCTGGAACGACTGCCGCTTGGCCCGGTGCTGGCCGTCCATCAGGAACCGCGCGACGTCGTCGTCGCTGCCGGCCAGGGCCTTCTTCGCCGCCGCGACCAGGTTCGGGTACACGCCGGTCTTCTCGGCGGCCGCCTGGATCTGGAGGGCGAGCCGGCGGTTGGCGGCGGCGACCTCCTTGCGGCGCTTCTCGTCGTCCTTCTTGTACGCCTCTTCGGCGCCGGTGTGGATGAACTGCTTCCACACGGCCGGGTCCGGGCTGAGGACCGCGCGCTGGCCGGCCGCGAAGAGCTCGCTCTCCTTGGCGTCGGCCGGGGCCGTGCGCAGCAGTTCGCGGATGAAGTTGTCGTCGCTGAGGGCCAGTACGGCCTCGGACGGCGTGATGCGGAACAGCGCGGCGGCGCTGGTGCGGGCGGCCAGCTCCTTGCGGCGCTCGGCCTCGGCGCGGTTCTTCTCCTCCAGTTCCTTGAGCTCGTTGGCCACGTCGCGGCGGTGGGCCTCGCGGGCCCCGTTGACGATGAACGCCTGCCAGGCGGCGGCGTCCCCGGCGAGGGCCTGCGCGGCGGCGGCGCGGAGCTCGGGCCCGGCGGCCGCGTGCCGCATCACGGCGCGGATGAAGTTGTCGTCGCTCAGGTCGAGCAGGTCGGGGCTGTTCGGGATGCCGACCGCGATCAGTGCCTGGGACTTGGCGAGGCGGGCCGCGCGGGCGGCGTCGGCCTTGTCCTTCTCGCGCTGCTTGTCGACGGCGTACGCGTCGTGGATGCCGGTGGTGATGAACTGGACGTGGTCGTCGGCCGTTTCGCTCATCATGGCGGCCTCGGCGGCCAGCCGTACGGACTCGAATTCCTCCCCGCCGTCCCGGGCCTTCTGCCAGAGGGCGTGGATGAAGTCGTGGTCGCTGAGCAGCAGGACGTCCGGGCTGGGGTCGAGGCGTACCACGGAGGCGGCGTCCACGCGCTGCTTCTCGCTGGTTCCGATCCCGGCGGCGGCCGCGGTGCCCGACGGGGCGGCGACGGCGATCAGCGGCACGGCCACGGCGGTGACGGAGGCCAGGGCGGTGGCGGTCACCAGCCCGCGCGTGACGCCCCTGCGCATGCGGGCGGAGTTCGAGTGGCTCTTCTTCATTCTGCTTTCGGATCCCCCTGTGAGATCCCCGCACGCGGTTCCCATCGGTGCGGGGGTGGTCGGAGGGGCAGTCTTGAAGATTGCAAAGAGAGCGTCAAAACGGATTTTGCGATTCCTGACCGGATATCGACCTCACATACCGGCCAAGCGCTTATTTCTCGTCAATCTTTGGCCGAAAGTCGACTGGCCAGGACCAGAAGGGTCCTCGGCGCGTTAACGGAAGCAACTATTCCAGGCGCATGGCGCAGCGGGCCGGGACGGCGCGCGGCGCCCCCTCAGACCCCTGTCCCCCGTGCGGCACAAGGGATCAAGGACGCCCCGGCCCGGCGCTCCGCCCGCCCCGGCCGCGACGGACACCTGTCTGTAGGGGAGATGTAAGCAGAGTGTGGTCAGGCCCACACGGCCGGACCGGGCGCCGGATCCGGTTACCATGCGCCGCGATCCGGCCTGCCCGGCCTCCGGGTGCCCGGGGTGCCTCGACGTGCGTCAGCGCACCGGGTGGCCGGCCCCGCGCAGCGCGTCCTTGACCTGGCCGATGCGCAGGTCGCCGAAGTGGAAGACCGAGGCGGCCAGGACCGCGTCCGCCCCCGCGTCGACCGCCGGGGCGAAGTCCGCCAGGCGGCCCGCGCCGCCGGAGGCGATCACCGGCACGGTGACATGGCCGCGCACCGCCGCGATCATCTCCGTGTCGTAGCCGTCCTTCGTGCCGTCCGCGTCCATGGAGTTGAGCAGGATCTCGCCCGCGCCCAGCTCCGCCGCCCGGTGCGCCCACTCGACCGCGTCGAGCCCGGTCCCGCGCCGGCCGCCGTGCGTGGTGACCTCGAAGGAGCCGGAGGCCGTGCGGCGGGCATCCACCGACAGCACCAGCACCTGCCGGCCGAAGCGCTCCGCGATCTCCCGGATCAGCTCGGGGCGGGCGATGGCGGCGGTGTTCACGCCCACCTTGTCCGCCCCGGCGCGCAGCAGCCTGTCCACGTCCTCGGCGGTGCGGACACCGCCGCCCACCGTGAGCGGGATGAACACCTGCTCGGCGGTCCTGCGCACCACGTCGTACGTGGTCTCGCGGTTGCCGGAGGAGGCGGTGATGTCCAGGAAGGTCAGCTCGTCCGCGCCCTCGGCGTCGTACAGCTTGGCCATCTCCACCGGGTCGCCCGCGTCCCGCAGGTTCTGGAAGTTGACGCCCTTGACGACGCGGCCGTTGTCCACGTCCAGGCAGGGGATCACCCGTACGGCGAGGGTCACGGCGCCACCTCCCCGTACGCCTCGACCTCGACCTCGACGACCATGCCCGGGTCGACGAAACCGGAGACGATCAGCATGGTGGAGGCCGGCCGGACCGCGTCGAAGAGGGTCTTGTGGGCGCGGCCCACCTCCTCCACGTCCCGGGCGTGCGTCAGGTACATCCGCGTGCGGACCACGTGCTCGGGCCCCAGCCCCGCCTCGGCGAGCGCCTTGAAGGCGGCCTCGAACGCCTTGACGGTCTGGTCGTACGGGCCGCCCGCGTCGGCGGCGGTGCAGCCGGAGACGAGGACGAGCCCGTTGGGCAGCCGCACGGCGCGCGAGTAGCCGATGACGTCCTCGTAGGGGCCGCCGGAGGAGATGCGGCGGACGTCGGAGGAACTGCTCATGCGGAGACCACCTTCAGTGCTTCTTCCAGCGTGAATGCCTCGGCGTACAGGGCCTTGCCGACGATCGCGCCCTCGACGCCCAGCGGCACCAGCCCGGCCAGGGCCCGCAGGTCGTCCAGGGAGGAGACGCCGCCGGAGGCGACGACGGGCCGGTCGGTGGCGGCGCAGACGTTGCGCAGCAGCTCCAGGTTGGGGCCGGAGAGGGTGCCGTCCTTGCCGATGTCGGTGACGACGTAGCGGGCGCAGCCCTCGGAGTCCAGGCGGGCCAGGGTCTCGTAGAGGTCGCCGCCCTCGCTGGTCCAGCCGCGGCCCTTGAGGGTGGTGCCGCGGACGTCGAGGCCGATGGCGATCCGGTCGCCGTGCTCGGCGATGGCCCGGGCGGCCCATTCGGGGGTCTCCAGGGCGGCGGTGCCGAGGTTGACGCGGGTGCAGCCGGTGGCGAGGGCCGCGGCGAGCGAGGCGTCGTCGCGGATGCCGCCGGACAGTTCGACCTTGATGTCCATGGCGCGGGTGATGTCCGCGACGAGGTCGCGGTTGTCGCCGGTGCCGAAGGCGGCGTCGAGGTCGACGAGGTGGAGCCATTCGGCGCCGGACGCCTGCCAGGAGAGGGCGGCCTGCAGCGGGGAGCCGTAGGAGGTCTCGCTGCCGGACACGCCGTGCACGAGGCGGACGGCCTGGCCGTCGCGGACGTCGACCGCGGGGAGCAGTTCGAGCGTGTTCGGCATCAGAGGGTCTCGATCCAGTTGGTGAGGAGCTGGGCGCCGGCGTCGCCGGACTTCTCGGGGTGGAACTGGGTGGCCCACAGGGCCCCGTTCTCGACCGCCGCCACGAAGCGTTCGCCGTGGGTGGCCCAGGTGACCTTGGGGCCCCTGATCCGGGGGTTGGTGACTTCCAGGGTCCAGTCGTGGGCCGCGTAGGAGTGCACGAAGTAGAAGCGGGCGTCGGCGTCGAGCCCGGCGAACGCCTGGCTGCCGGCGGGCGCCTCGACGGTGTTCCAGCCCATGTGCGGGACGACGGGGGCCTTGAGCGGGCCGACGGTGCCGGGCCATTCGTCCAGGCCCTCGGTCTCCACGCCGTGCTCGATGCCGCGCTCGAAGAGGATCTGCATGCCGACGCAGATGCCCATGACGGGGCGGCCGCCGGAGAGCCGGCGGCCGATGATCCAGTCGCCGCGGGCCTCCTTGAGGCCCTTCATACACGCGGAGAAGGCGCCGACGCCGGGGACGAGGAGTCCGTCGGCGTCCATGGCCTTGTCGTAGTCGCGGGTGATCTCCACGTCGGCGCCGACCCGGGCGAGGGCCCGCTCGGCGGAGCGGACGTTGCCGAAGCCGTAGTCGAAGACGACGACGGTCTTGGTGGGGGTGGCTGCGCTCATGCCCAGATACCTTCGATCCGCAGGACTCCGGCGGCGAGGCACATCGCGGAGCCGATGGCGAGCAGGACGACGACCGAGGTGGGCATCTGCTGCTTGTGGAAGGAGTAGACGCCGCCGGCCAGGAAGAGGCCGACGACGATGAGGATGGTGTTGAGGCCGTTCACGACTAGAGGGCGCCCTTCGTGGAGGGCAGGATGCCGGCCGCGCGCGGGTCGAACTCGGCGGCGTAGCGCAGGGCGCGGGCCAGGGCTTTGAACTGGCACTCCACGATGTGGTGGGCGTTGCGGCCGTAGGGCACGTGGACGTGCAGGGCGATCTGGGCCTGGGCGACGAAGGACTCCAGGATGTGCCGGGTCATCGTGGTGTCGTACGAGCCGATCATCGGCGCCATGTTCTCGGGCTCGGTGTGCACGAGGTAGGGGCGGCCGGAGAGGTCGACGGTGACCTGGGCGAGGGATTCGTCGAGCGGCACGGTGCAGTTGCCGAAGCGGTAGATGCCCACCTTGTCGCCGAGGGCCTGCTTGAAGGCGGCGCCGAGCGCGAGGGCGGTGTCCTCGATGGTGTGGTGGGAGTCGATGTGCAGGTCGCCGTCGGTCTTGACGGTGAGGTCGAAGAGGCCGTGGCGGCCGAGCTGGTCGAGCATGTGGTCGTAGAAGCCCACGCCCGTCGAGACGTCGACCTTGCCGCTGCCGTCGAGGTTTATCTCGACGACGACGGAGGTCTCCTTGGTGGTCCGTTCGACCCGTCCGATGCGGCTCATGCGTGCTGCTCCTTCTTCAGTGCGCGAACCGCTTCCAGGAACGCGTCGTTCTCCGCCGGGGTGCCCGCGGTGACCCGCAGCCATCCCGGTACGCCGTTGTCCCGGACCAGGACGCCCCGGTCGAGGATCTTCTGCCAGGCGGTGTGCGAGTCCGCGAACTTCCCGAACTGGATGAAGTTCGCGTCGGACTCGGTGACCTCGTAGCCGATGGCCCGCAGTTCGGTGACCAGGCGGTCCCGTTCGGCCTTGAGCTGCTCGACGTAGCCGAGCAGGGTGTCGGTGTGCTCCAGGGCGGCCAGCGCGGTCGCCTGGGTGACGGCCGACAGGTGGTACGGCAGGCGCACCAGCTGGACGGCGTCGACCACGGCGGGGTGCGCGGCCAGGTAGCCGAGGCGCAGTCCGGCGGCGCCGAACGCCTTGGACATGGTCCGGGAGATCACCAGGTGGGGCCGGCCCTCGATGAGGGGCAGCAGCGAGTCCCGGTGGCTGAACTCCACGTACGCCTCGTCGACGACGACCAGCGAGGGCTTGGCGGCCTGCGCGGCCTCGTAGAGGGCGAGGACGGTCTCCGCCTCGACGGCGGTGCCCGTGGGGTTGTTGGGCGAGGTGATGAAGACGACGTCGGGGGCCTGCTCCGCGATGGCCCGTTCGGCCGCCGCCACGTCGATGGTGAAGTCCTCGCGGCGCGGGCCGGAGATCCAGCCGGTGCCGGTGCCGCGGGCGATGAGCGCGTGCATGGAGTAGGAGGGCTCGAAGCCGATCGCGGTGCGGCCGGGCCCGCCGAAGGTCTGCAGCAGCTGCTGGAGGACCTCGTTGGAGCCGTTGGCGGCCCATACGTTCTCCAGCGCCACCGGGTGCTTGCCGGTACGGGTGAGGTAGGCGGCGAGCGCGGTGCGCAGCTCGACCGCGTCCCGGTCGGGGTAGCGGTTGAGGGTGCGGGCGGCCTCGGTGACGCGCTCGGCGATGCGCCGGACGAGGGCTTCGGGCAGCTCGTACGGGTTCTCGTTGGTGTTGAGCTGCACGGGCACGTCGAGCTGCGGGGCGCCGTACGGGGACTTGCCGCGGAGCTCGTCGCGGATGGGGAGGTCGTCGATGCCGAGGGTCACGGGGTCGGCACCTTCCATCCGAACCGGGCCTTGAGGGCGGCGCCGTGCGCGGGCAGGTCCTCGGCCTCGGCCAGGGTCACCACGTGGTGGGTGACCTCCGCGAGGGCGTCGCGGGTGTAGTCGACGATGTGGATGCCGCGCAGGAAGGACTGTACGGACAGGCCCGAGGAGTGGCAGGCGCAGCCGCCGGTGGGCAGCACGTGGTTGGAGCCGGCGCAGTAGTCGCCGAGGGAGACCGGCGCCCAGGGGCCGACGAAGATCGCGCCGGCGTTGCGGACGCGGGCGGCCCATGCGGCGGCGTCGGCGGTCTGGATCTCCAGGTGCTCGGCGCCGTACGCGTCGACGATCCTGAGGCCGTCCTCCAGGCTGTCGACCAGCACGATCGCGGACTGCTTGCCGGCCAGCGCGGGCTTGATCCGGTCCTCGATGTGCTTGGTGGCGGCGACCTGCGGCTCCAGCTCCTTCTCCACGGCCGCGGCCAGCTCCTCGGAGTCCGTGACGAGCACGGCGGCGGCCAGCGGGTCGTGCTCGGCCTGGCTGATCAGGTCGGCGGCGACGTGCACCGGGTCGGCGGTGGAGTCCGCGAGGACGGCGATCTCGGTGGGGCCGGCCTCGGTGTCGATGCCGATCCTGCCGGTGAAGTAGCGCTTGGCGGCGGCCACCCAGATGTTGCCGGGGCCCGTCACCATGTCCACCGGCGGGCAGCCGTCGGGCCCGGAGGTGCCGTACGCGAACATGGCGACGGCCACGGCCCCGCCCGCCGCGTACACCTCGTCCACACCGAGCAGCGCGCAGGCGGCGAGGATGGTGGGGTGCGGCAGGCCGCCGAACTCGCGCTGCGGCGGCGAGGCGAGCGCGATGGACTCGACGCCCGCCTCCTGGGCCGGGACGACGTTCATCACGACGGAGGACGGGTACACCGAGCGGCCGCCCGGGGCGTACAGCCCCACGCGCCCGACCGGGACCCACTTCTCGGTCACGGTGCCGCCGGGCACCACCTGGGTGGTGTGCTCGGTACGGCGCTGCGCGCGGTGCACGATCCGGGCGCGCCGGATGGACTCCTCCAGGGCGGCGCGGACGGCCGGATCCAGCTGTTCCAGGGCGGCCCGCAGGGCCTCCGCGGGGACGCGAACCCGCGTGAGCTCGACCCCGTCGAACTTCTGCGCGTACTCGATCAGCGCCGCCGTGCCGCGATGATGGACGTCCTCGCAGATGGGCCGCACCTTCTCCAGGGCGGCTTCCACGTCGAACTCGGCACGGGGCAGCAGATCGCGCAGGGCGCCACCCTCGGGGAGGGTGTCACCGCGCAGGTCGATACGAGAGATCACCCGCCAATTCTCTCAGACCGCTTCGCACCGCGGTCCGCCCGTATCACTGGCTGATACACGCCCCGGACGTCACAGGGGCCCGTTAGCGTGCCTCTACACGTACATGACAGCGGAGGGGGGCCGCCGTGGCCGAGGCGCGTGCGGGCGAGGAACCGGGGGATCTCAGCACCGCCGAGCGGCTGATGTGGGAGGCGTTCCGGACGGGCAGCGTGTGCGACCTCAGCGCCCGCGCCGCGGACCACGACGATCCGCATTCCGACCGCGTGTGGGGGCCCGAGCGCAGTGTCCGCGCCGAGGTGGTGGCCCTGCTCCTGCTGCACGGCCCGCCGCCGGTGCCGGGCCGGGTGGCCTCCCTCAAGCTGCGCGGCGTACGGGTCACCGGCCGCCTGGACCTGTCGGGCGGGACGGTGGACCCGTACGTGGAGCTGCGCTCCTGCCGCTTCGACAGCGAGGTCCAGCTGTCCGAGTCCCGTTTCGGCACGCTGCGCCTGGTCGACTGCGCCGTCCCCCGGCTGGACGCCTCCCGGCTGCACACCGAGGGCGATCTGCACCTGCCGCGCTGCCGGGTGGCGCGCGGGATCCGGCTCACGGACGCGCAGATCGGCACGGACCTGCTGGTCAGCCAGGCGGTGGTGCAGCGGGACTCCAAGGGCCGGGCGATCACCGCGGACGGGCTGTCGGTGGCGCAGGACTTCCAGGGCGAGCTGCTGGAGACGCACGGGGAGGTGAGCCTGCGCGGGGCCAAGGTCGGGGTGTCGATGAGCCTGCGCGGGGCCCGCCTGAGCAACCCGTACGGGCGCCACGCGCTCAACGCCCCGCAGCTGACGGTCGAGCGCACCCTCTACCTGACCTCCGTGGCCATGGACCAGGGCCCGGGCGGTACGGCCTACTCCACTCCCCCGTACGGGCTGGGCCGCACCCCGACGCGCGGCCAGCGCGCGCAGAGCTTCGAGTGCCGGGGCGGGCTGCGGCTGGACGACGGCCGCTTCGGGGACGCCGTGGACTTCTTCGGGGCGCGGTTCCTGCTGGCCGACGAGCAGGAGCTCTCCCTGCGGCGGATCCAGACCCCCGAGTTCCGCTTCGTCGGGGAGGGGCCGGAGCGCGGCCGGGTGGTGGTGTCGGGGGCCAAGGTGGTCAAGCTGGTGGACACCTCCACCAGCTGGCCGGGGCCGGGCCGGGTGTCCATCGAGGGGTTCCAGTACGAGATCCTCGCGCCCCGGGGCCATTTCCCGCTGGCCCGCCGGATGGCCTGGCTGGAGGCGGCGACGCCCGAGTACTCGCCGGAGCCGTACGAGCGGCTGGCCGCCGTCCTGCGGGCCAGCGGCGAGGACGCGGAGGCCCGCGAGGTGCTGCTGGCCAAGCAGCGGCGGCGCCGGGCCACGCTGCCGACGGGCCCGAAGGTGTGGGGGTACCTCCAGGACTGGACGGTGGTCTACGGCTACCGGCCCGGCCGGGCCGCGCTGTGGATGGCGGTGCTGTGGGCGGCGGGGACGCTGTTCTTCTCGCAGCTGGACCCGCCCGCGATCAAGGAGGACGAGCATCCGCAGTGGAGCGCCCCGCTGTACGCGCTGGACCTGCTGCTGCCGGTGATCGACCTCGGCCAGCAGGGGCAGTGGAAACTGGCGGGCGGCTGGCAGTGGGGGGCCGCGGCCCTCGTCATCATGGGCTGGATCCTGGCCACGACGGTGGCGGCGGGGGCCTCCCGGCTGCTGCGGCGGGGGTGACGGGCGCGGTCCCCGGACGATTACGCTGTGCGTCGTGACCACCGTTCGCCTGCCCCTCTTCCCGCTGAACTCGGTGCTGTTCCCGGGACTCGTCCTCCCGCTGAACATCTTCGAGGAGCGCTATCGCGCCATGATGCGCGAGCTGCTGAAGGCGGGCGAGGACGAGCCGCGCCGCTTCGCGGTCGTCGCGATCCGCGACGGCCGGGAGGTCGCCCCGACCGCCCCCGGGCTGCCGGACCCGACCGCCGTGCCCGAGCGGGGCCCGGCCGCGGGCTTCGGCGCGGACCCGATCCAGGCGTTCCACCGGGTGGGCTGCGTGGCGGAGGCGGCGACGATCCGCGAGCGGGAGGACGGCAGCTTCGAGGTGCTGGCGACCGGCACGACCCGGGCCCGCCTGGTCTCGGTCGACGCCTCGGGCCCCTTCCTGACGGCGGAGCTGGAGGAGCTGCCCGAGGACGCGGGCGACGGCGCGGGGGTGCTGGCCGAGGGGGTGCTGCGGGCCTTCCGCAGCTACCAGAAGCGGCTGGCCGGGGCCCGCGAGCGCTCCCTGACGGCCGCCGAGCTGCCCGACGAGCCGTCGGTGGTCTCGTACCTGGTGGCCGCGGCGGCGGTCCTGGACATCCCGGCGAAGCAGCGGCTGCTCCAGGCCCCGGACACGGCGACCCGGCTGGCGGAGGAGCTGAAAATGCTGCGCGCCGAGACGGCGGTGATCCGGCACCTGCCGTCGCTGCCGGCGGTGGAACTGACCCGGGCTCCGACGAGCCCCAACTGACGGGGGACCGATGGCGAAGAAGACGAAGCAGGCGGCGGCCGGTACTCCGGCGATCGTGGCCCTGACGGCGGCCGGGGTCGCCTTCACCACGCACGCGTACGAGCACGACCCGGCGGTGTCCTCGTACGGCGAGGAGGCGGCCGAGGCCATGGGGGTCTCCCCCACGCAGGTGTTCAAGACGCTGGTGGCGGACGTGGACGGGGTCCTGACGGTGGCGGTGGTCCCGGTCTCGGGCTCGCTGGACCTCAAGGCGCTGGCGACGGCGGTGGGCGGCAAGCGGGCGGCGATGGCCGATCCGGCGCTGGCGGAGCGCACCACGGGCTATGTGCGGGGCGGGATCTCCCCGCTGGGGCAGCGCAAGCGGCTGCGCACGGTGATCGACGAGTCGGCCGCCGAGCACCCGACGATCTGCTGCTCGGCGGGCCGCCGCGGGCTGGAGGTCGAGCTGTCGGCGGCGGACCTGGCGGCCCTCACCTCGGCCACCCTGGCCCCGATCGCCCGCGCGTAGAACCGGGAAGCCCGTCCCCAGGGCCGGGAAGCCCGCGCCCGGGGCCAGGGACCCGCGCCCGGAGATCCGCGGCCGCGCCTACGGCCGTTCGAAGGACTGGAGCACGCCGCCGGCGGAGAAGCACAGCGCGCCGGTGAGCGTGCCCCAGTTGGCGATGTCCAGGCTGACCAGGTCCCCGGTGCCGGGCCGGGTGAAGGCGGCCACGGCGGAGGCCATGAACAGCGCGGACCCGAGCTGGTTCACGGCGACGATCCACCAGCCGAGGCTGCGCGAGCGCAGACAGGGCCAGGGCCGGTGGCAGATCTCGGCGAAGGCCAGGTGCCCGGAGATCAGGAAGAGCACGCACCCGATCACGTCCGGGGTCCAGATCAGCCGGTTGACCTGCTGGACGCTGAGCCCCTGGAGGAAGGAGTCCAGCAGGTTGACCCCGAAGACCAGGGTGCCGACGAACAGCACGAAGGTGCTCAGCCAGTCCAGCCGCATCGGCTCGTAGCCCCACCAGCGCCAGCGGGCGGTGACCAGCCGGCCGCCGTCCTCGGTGTGCCGGGGCGCGTTCAGCACCTGGAGCAGCGAGACATAGCCGCCGGTGTTGAAGAACAGGCCGCCCGCGAAGTAGATCGCCGCGCTCTCCATGGCGTTCCCGGAGCCGAACTGGGAGACGGCCGCACCGAGGGCGAAGAGCGCCCCGCCGACGACGAACGCCGCCGAGGCCACCGCGTTGAGCCGGCGCAGCCGGGCGAGGATCCCCGGCTCGGCGGTCGCGGTCCGTACCGCGCCCCCGTCCGGCCGGCTGACCGACAGCACCCCGCGGCGGCGGGCGGGCCGGGACTCCCACACCACCGTGCCGCCCTCGGGGCGGTACCAGGTGCGCCGGGTGGTGAACGGTCCTGCGCCGTCGGCGCGCTGCTCGGGCTGTCCCACGGCCCGAGCGTAGTCGCCCGCACGCCGCCCACCCCGGCAGCGAAACGTGCCGTACGGCCGGGATCAGGGGCGCGGGGTCTCCGGCGCGGCCGGCGGCGGCCCGGCCTCCGCGGGGGTGGCCGGGGCGGCCGGGGGCGGCGCCTGGTAGTAGCCGCTCCAGCCGAAGACGGGCTCCGGATCGGGGTCCCGCGGCCCCCACAGCGCGGTCAGCCCCAGGTGCAGCAGGACGGCGGCCATCGGCCAGGCCAGCAGCGCGCCGTGCGCGAGCAGTTGCAGCGGTGCGTCGAAGGGCACCCCCTTGCCCGCCCGGGCCGCGGCGGCCGCGAGATCGGTCGGGGAGGAGCCGAGCCACAGCCCGAAGCGCCAGCCGGCCAGCGCGGCGAAGCAGGAGCCGACGGCGAGCCCGATCACCAGCGGCACCCCGCCGGTGCGCCGCCACAGGAACACGCCGACCGCGCTGAGCAGGCCCAGGCCCACCGCCAGCAGGAAGAAGGTCCCGTCGGCGGCGATCCGCGCCTCGCTCTCGGTGTCGCGCAGGAAGACGGCCTCGCCGTTGGAGAAGTACTGCGCGCGCGGCGCCAGCCACGCCCACAGCAGGCCGAGGAGCAGCCCGGCCACCCCGACCACGAGGGCGACGACGGCCCCGTCGCGGATGTCCGCGGCGGTGATGGCCCCTGCGGCGGCGCCCGGCTTCTCGGGCGGCGGCGACGGCGGGTCGAACGGGGACGGCGGGGTCACGGCTTCGGTCACTCCCACATCGTGCCAGGTATACCTGTGCGCGGCGTCAGCGGACCGCTGCGCGGCGGTACGCCCAGGTGGCGAGGGCCAGTGAGGCCACCCCTACGGCCCCGCACACCCCGAGGTCGACCAGGACGGCGCCCCAGTCGGGCCGCGTCTCGAAGGTCCGGGCGAACGCCTCCACGCCGTAGGTGGAGGGCAGCAGGTCCCGGGCCCAGACGATCACCTCGGGCATCCGCTCGGGCGGCAGCACCCCCAGCAGCAGCGCCGCCGACATGCCGAGCTGCCCGGCGAGGGTGGCCAGCTCCTGCCGCGGGGCGAGCAGCCCCAGCGCCGCGCCGAGCCCGGCGAGCGCGGCCCCGGCCAGCGGGACCACGGCGGCCAGGATCCACAGCCCGCCCATCGGCAGCCCGAAGAGCAGGCAGCCGAAGACGGCGGTGACGAGGGTGCCCGGCAGGGTGAAGGAGGCGTAGGCGCCGGCCGCGCCCAGCACCACCGAGGCGGGCGGGACCGGCAGGGTGGCGTAGTGGTCGAGCCCGCCGCCGGCCCGCAGCTGGCCGAAGTACTGCGCGAGCAGGTTCAGTGCGACGAAGGCGACGACGAGGACCGAGGAGCCGGCGACGACGGCCCGCGCCTCGGAGCCCCCGTCCACCACCCCCCGCATCAGGATCATGATGCCGACGGACTGGAAGGTGGCGACGAACAGCAGGGGGATACGGGCCACCCGCGCGCGGGACAACTGCGCCCGGTAGACGGCCGCGAGCGAGGGGAAGAACCGCGCCCCGGGCGCCAGCGGCGCGGGCTGCGCGACCGCTTCGGGCCCCTCGGCGGTGGCCGGAGCCGGTGCGGCCCCGGGCGCGAGCACGGCCCGGACGGCCCCCGCGGAACGGTCGCTCACGACTTCACCAGCCCTTTCGTCTTGCCGCCGAGGGCCAGGTACACGTCTTCGAGGCTGGGGGTGGCCAGGGTGAAGTCGTCGAGCGCGGCGAAGGCCGGGCCCCCGGTGACGGAGGCCACCGCCGCCCGGGCCTCGTCCGGCGCCAGCCGGAGCACCCAGCGGCGCCCGGACTCCACGGCGTGCTCGCGCAGCCGGGCCACCTCGGCGACCTCCAGCGGGGCGCGCTCGCGCCAGACCAGTTCCAGCCGGACCTCGTCCGCGACGGTGGCCTTGAGGCCGGCCGGGGTGTCGCAGGCGATGACCCGGCCCTGGTCGATGACGGCGACCCGGTCGAGGACGGTCTCGGCCTCGATGACGTTGTGGGTGACGAGCAGGACGGTGGCCCCGTGCTGGGCGCGCCGCCGGTCCACGGCCGACCAGACCGCCCGCCGGGCGACGGGGTCCATGCCGGTGGTGGGCTCGTCGAGGACGAGGACGGGGCGCTCGCCGACCAGGGCGGCGGCGAAGCAGGCGAGGCGCCGCTGGCCGCCGGAGAGCTTCTTGAGGGGGCGTCCGGCGAGCGCGGTGAGCCCGAGTTCGTCCAGGACGGCGTCGCGGGCCGTGCGGGCGGCCCGTGCGTCGAGTCCGCGCAGCCGGCCGGTGGTCTCGGCGGCCAGGGCCACGGTCAGCTCGTCCAGGGCGGTGGACTCCTGGCCCAGGTAGGCGAGGAGCCGGGAGGCGCGGCCGGGGTGGCGGACCAGGTCGTGGCCCAGGAGGGTGACGGTGCCGGAGTCGGGCCGGAGCAGGCCGGTGAGCTGGCGGACCAGGGTGGACTTGCCGGCGCCGTTGGGGCCGAGCAGGCCGAAGATCTCGCCGCGCCGGACGTCGAGGCGGATCCCGTCGTTGGCGCGGGTCTCGGGCAGGGCGGGGGCCCCGCGCCTGCCGCGGACGGCGGGGTAGGTCTTGACCAGGTCACGCACCGCGCAGACCACGTCCGACGCCGCTCCCGCGGCGGCCGCCGTGCTGTTGTCCGCGTGTGCTGTGCCCGTACTCACGAGGGAGCAGCCTACGGGGTTCCCGCCCCTACTCGGTTGCCGGGGTCAGCGGGGCGGTGAGGTCCCCGGGTGTTCCTCCCGGTGCGGTGGCCGGTACGGCGGCCACGTGTTCGGCGGCCGCGCGGACGTCGATCTCGCGCCAGAACCCGGCGCGGATGGCGTAGCGGTCGTGCTCGTCGATCTGGTCGTCCTTGTGGGCGAGCAGGCCGAACCGGGCGGCGTAGCGCAGCAGCTCGCCGTCGATGCGGTGCGGGATCCGCGGGTACATCGTGGCGAGCTTCTGCAGGTGCGCGCTCTCCGGGAGGCGTTCCATCCAGCGCCGGGCGAACACCTGTCCCACCTCGAAGGGGTCACCGCCGACGGTGGTGATGTCCTCCTCGCGGTCGGCCCAGCGCTGTTCGGCGCTGGTGAGCTGGGCGAGGGTGGGCAGGGAGGCGGTCTCGGCGGGTTCGCCGAGGGGTCCGGCGCGGTCGATCCAGCCCTTGTCGGAGGACCAGCGCAGGGCGCTGGTGGGCACGGGGGCGCTCGGGGCGGGCTGCGCGGGCCCCGTGGGATGGCCGGGGGCGCGGAGGGCTCCGGCGAGGTCCTTGGGGGTGGGTACGGGCTTGCCCCCGGGCGCTGCGGGTGCCGGTACGGGTGCCCCCTCGCGCTCCTCCTCCCCGTCGGCGGCGGTCCCGTTGCGGGCGGCCTCGGCGAGCGCCGCCTCGGGCAGCGGCGCCGAGAGGATGGCGGCGATGTCGGGGCGCGGCACGGGCGGCGGGGAGCACAGTCCGGTGAGGTCGCGGGCGCGGACGGCGCGGGTGATCCAGGCGCGGTCGAGGACGCGGCGCTCGTCGGCCTCGGCGACGAGGTCCTCGGACTGGTTGTAGTCCCCGTCGGCGGCCTGGACGGCCCACAGGTGGACGGCGACGCCGTGCTCCTTGGCGGACATCAGGCCGGGCAGCAGGTCCCCGTCGCCGGTCACGAGGACCACGTCGGAGCAGGCGCGGTTGCGGGCGAGCTCGGTGAGCTCGGCGTGCATGGCGGCGTCCACGCCCTTCTGGGCCCAGCGGCCGTCGCTGCGGGTCAGGGCGCCGAGCCGGACGGTGACGCGGGGCATGACGCGCAGCCGGCGGTGCTCGGGCTGCGGGACGCGGTCGGGGGCGCCGTCGAACCAGTAGATGCGCAGGAGGGGCTGCTCGGTGTCGGCCTCGGCGCGTTCGCGCAGTCCCTGGATGAGGGCGGCGTGGTCGACGGTGATCCGGGAGCGGGAGGGCTCCCCGGCGAGAAGGCTTGCGGCGGCGCCCAGCAGGTAGCCGGCGTCCACCAGGACGACGCAGCGGTCCACGCGTTCCACCCTCTTCCCTGGGGGTTCCCTGTGTTTTCACGGGTTCCCCGAGTCTGCCCGACCTCGCGGGTGTTGAAGGCCGGAACTCGATCATCGGCGTGGCGGATCTCACGTTCCGGCCGGGCGGAGACCCCGGCTACACGTAGTAATGATCCAAAATGCGCGGTTTCTGGCGCTGTGTGAGTGTGAAGGCGGTCCTGGCCCCTAGACCCTCACGGAGGCTCCACCATGGCCAAGAACAAGCAGCAGAAGCAGCCGAAGCAGCAGCGCTCGACCGGGCAGGATCCGATGCGCGGTTCGGACGGCTCGCCGGAGCAGTCCTCGCAGGCGCCGAGCCCGATGGACCTGGCCCACAAGAGCAAGCAGAAGAAGTTCGGCCACAACTGACGGCTTCGCCTCGGTCTGTGACGTTCCGAAGTCGCAGGAGGCCGGAAAGGGCCTGCCCGGCATCGCCGGGCAGGCCCTTCCGTGTGCGGCGGGGGGTCGCTATCCGGCCAGGCAGGAGGGGCCGAGCAGCACCTTGAGGTCGCCGAAGAGGGCGGGGTCGGGCTGGACACGGTGCCGGTCCAGGCGCAGCACGGTGGTGCTGCGCGGCCCCTGGAGCTTGATCCGTACCTCGGTGTTGCCCTTGTGGTGACGCAGGATCTCGCCCAGCCGGGTCACCATCGGCGGGGTGACCTTGACGGTGGGGATGGTGAGGACGACGGGCGCGTTGGTGCCGGCGGAGGAGAGGTCGGGGACCATCATCTCCATGGCGACCAGGCGGGGGACGTCCTCGCGCTTGTCGAGGCGGCCCTTGACGAAGACGACGGTGTCCTCGACCAGCTGGGTGGAGACGAGCTGGTAGGTCGCGGGGAAGAACATGCACTCGATGGAGCCGGCCAGGTCCTCGACGGTGGCGATGGCCCAGGCGTTGCCCTGCTTGGTCATCTTGCGCTGGAGGCCGGAGATGATGCCGCCGATGGTGACGACGGCGCCGTCGGAGTGCTCGCCGCCGGTGAGCTGGGAGATACCGGCGTCCGTCTTGTCGGAGAGGACGTGCTCCAGGCCGAAGAGCGGGTGGTCGGAGACGTAGAGGCCGAGCATCTCGCGCTCCTGGGCGAGCAGGTAGGACTTCTCCCACTCGACGTCGGAGAACTCCACGTCGAGCCCGAAACCGGGCTCGTCCCCGGCGCTCTCCTCGCCCATGCCGCCGAAGAGGTCGAACTGTCCCTCGGCCTCCTTGCGCTTGACCGCGACCACGTTGTCGATCATCGGCTCGTGGTGGGCGACCAGGCCCTTGCGGGTGTGGCCCATCTCGTCGTAGGCGCCGGCCTTGATCAGGGACTCGACGGTGCGCTTGTTGCAGACGACGGCCTCGACCTTGTCGAGGAAGTCGGGGAAGGAGGAGTACTTCCCCTTGGCCTTCCTCGTCCGGATGATCGACTCGACCACGTTCTGGCCGACGTTGCGCACGGCGGTGAGGCCGAAGAGGATCACGTCGTCGCCCTGGGCGGCGAAGTTGGACTCGGACTCGTTCACGTTCGGCGGGAGCACCTTGATGCCCATGCGGCGGCACTCGTTGAGGTAGACGGCGGACTTGTCCTTGTCGTCCTTGACCGAGGTGAGCAGGCCCGCCATGTACTCGGCGGGGTAGTTCGCCTTGAGGTAGGCGGTCCAGTAGGAGACCAGCCCGTAGGCGGCGGAGTGGGCCTTGTTGAAGGCGTAGCCGGCGAAGGGCACCAGGACGTCCCACAGCGCCTGGATGGCGGTGTCGGTGTAGCCGTTCTTCCGGGCGCCCTCCTGGAAGATGGTGAAGTTCTTCGCCAGCTCCTCGGGCTTCTTCTTGCCCATCACGCGGCGCAGGATGTCGGCCTCGCCGAGCGAGTACCCGGCGATGATCTGGGCGGCCTTCTGCACCTGCTCCTGGTAGACGATCAGGCCGTAGGTGACGGCCAGCACCTCTTCGAGCGGCTTCTCCAGATCCGGGTGGATCGGGGTGATCTCCTGCTGCTTGTTCTTGCGCAGGGCGTAGTTCGTGTGCGAGTTCATGCCCATCGGGCCCGGCCGGTAGAGGGCCGACACGGCGGAGATGTCCTCGAAGTTGTCGGGCTTCATCAGGCGCAGCAGGGAGCGCATGGGCCCGCCGTCGAACTGGAAGACGCCGAGGGTGTCGCCGCGGCCGAGCAGCTCGAAGGTCTTGGGGTCGTCGAGCGGGAGGGCCAGGAGATCGATGTCGATCCCCTTGTTGGCCTTCACCATCTTGACGGCGTCGTCCATGATCGTGAGGTTGCGCAGGCCGAGGAAGTCCATCTTGAGCAGGCCGAGCGATTCGCAGCTCGGGTAGTCCCACTGGGTGATGGTGACCTGGTCCGTGTGCCGGACCCAGACGGGCACGTGGTCGGTGATCGTCTCGCTGGACATGATCACGCCGGCGGCGTGCACGCCCATCTGCCGGACCAGGCCCTCCACACCGCGGGCGGTGTCGATGACCTTCTTCACGTCGGGCTCGTTCTCGTACATCCCGCGGATCTCGCCGGCCTCGCCGTAGCGGGGGTGGGCGGGGTCGAGGATGCCGGAGAGCGGGATGCCCTTGCCGAGCACGTCGGCGGGCATGGCCTTGGTGAGCCGGTCGCCCATGGCGTAGGGGTAGCCGAGGACGCGCGCGGAGTCCTTGATCGCGTTCTTGGCCTTGATGGTGCCGTAGGTGCCGATCATGGCGACCTTGTCCTGGCCGTACTTCTCCGTGACGTACCGGATCACCTCGACGCGCCTGCGCTCGTCGAAGTCGATGTCGACATCGGGCATGGAGACGCGCTCGGGGTTCAGGAAGCGCTCGAAGATCAGACCGTGGGTGAGCGGGTCGAGGTCGGTGATGCCCATGGCGTACGCGACGATCGATCCGGCCGCGGAACCTCGGCCGGGGCCCACGGCGATGCCCTGGTTCTTGGCCCACATGATGAAGTCGGCGACCACGAGGAAGTAGCCGGGGAAGCCCATCGAGATGATCGTGTCCATCTCGTACTCGGCCTGCTTCATCCGGTCGTCCGGGACGCCCCCGGGGTAGCGGCGCTGCATGCCGCGCAGGGTCTCCTCGCGGAACCAGCTGACCTCGGTGTGGCCCTCGGGGATGTCGAACTTCGGCATCAGGTTCCGGAACTGGAACATGCCCTCGGTGTCGATCTGGTCCGCGACCAGCTGCGTGTTGGCGCAGCCCTCCTGCCAGGCGTCCGAGGAGTCGATGGCGTACATCTCGTCGGTCGACTTGAGGTAGTAGCCGGAGCCGTCGAAGCGGAAGCGGTCGGGGTCGGAGAGGTTCTTGCCGGTCTGGATGCACAGCAGGGCGTCGTGGGCGCCGGCCTCGCTGGCGTAGGTGTAGTGCGAGTCGTTCGTGACCAGCGGCGGGATGCCGAGCTTCTTGCCGATCTCCAGCAGGCCGTCGCGGACCCGGCGCTCGATCTCGATGCCGTGGTCCATCAGCTCCAGGAAGTAGCGGTCCTTGCCGAAGATGTCCTGGTACTCGGAGGCCGATTTCAGGGCCTCGTCGAACTGTCCGAGGCGCAGCCTGGTCTGGAGCTCGCCGGAGGGGCAGCCGGTGGAGGCGATCAGCCCCTCGGACCACTGGCTGATGGTCTCCTTGTCCATGCGGGGCCACTTGGTCAGCCAGCCCTCGGCGTAGGCGTCGGAGGACAGCCGGAAGAGGTTGTGCAGGCCGGTGGCGTTCGCCGCCCAGATCGTCTTGTGGGTGTAACCGCCGGAGCCGGAGACGTCGTCGCGCTTCTGGTGCGGCTGGCCCCACTGGATGCGGCGCTTGTTGCGCCGGGACTCGGGCGCCACGTACGCCTCGATGCCGATGATCGGCGTGATCCCGGCCTTCTGGGCGGAGTGGAAGAAGTCGTAGGCCCCGTGCAGGTTGCCGTGGTCGGACATGGCGATGTGCGTCATGCCCATCTCGTTGCACGCGTTGAACATGTCCTTCAGCCGCGCGGCACCGTCCAGCAGCGAGTACTGGGTGTGGACGTGCAGGTGCGTGAACGGCGTCTTGGTCACGGCGCTGGTCTCCTGGCGGCGGGGGTGAGGGGGGCGGTTTTGAATCCTACGTCCCGCGGATGACAGTTCCGGGGCACGCAGGGGTACGGTCGGGCGTTGCAGAACCAGGGGCACCGGTCCGGCGTCCAGTCCGGCAGAGCCCGTACCACCCCGTGCACCAGGAGGAACCCGCCATGGCGGTCCCCGAGACGACCGACGAGCAGCGCGCCGAGCAGATCCTCGACGTGTTCGACACCGCTTTCGGTGAACTGCTCGCCGCCGACCCCGCTGCCTTCCAGGTCAAATTCCGCAAGATGGCGGCCTCGGCCTTCGCCTTCTACCGCGGCACGGCCTGCCTGTTCTACTCCGACCTGGAGCGGGACCGGCACGGAGGCCCCTACCTGGACGAGCGGACGGGCCGGGTGTGGATCCACGGCGATCTCCACGCCGAGAACTTCGGCACCTACATGGACTCCAACGGCCGGCTGATCTTCAACGTCAACGACTTCGACGAGGCGTACGTCGGCCCCTTCACCTGGGACCTCAAGCGCTTCGCCGCCTCCGTGGCCCTGATCGGCTACACCAAGGCGCTCAGCGACGACCAGATAAGCGAGCTGGTGCGGATCTACGCGGCCGCCTACCGGGAGCGCATCCACCGGCTGGCGGCGGGCGCCAAGGACGAGGAGGTGCCCTCCTTCACCCTGGACACCGCCGAGGGCGCCCTGCTCGGCGCGCTGCGCTCGGCCCGGTCCCGGACCCGCTTCGCGCTGCTGGACTCGATGACGGAGATACGGGACTACGAGCGCCGCTTCTCCCCCGGCGGCGGCGCGGTCGAGCTGGACGCCGCCACCCGCTACAAGGTGCTGGCCGCCTTCGACGGGTACCTGGAGACGCTGCCGGACGAGTCCCTGGTGCGGCCCGACTCCTACCGGGTCAAGGACGTGGTCGGCCGCCGGGGCGTGGGCATCGGCTCGGCGGGGCTGCCCTCGTACAACATCCTGCTGGAGGGGCACAGCGACGCCCTGGAGAACGATGTCGTGATCTACCTCAAGCAGGCGCAGACCCCGGCGGCCTCCCGGCACATCACCGACCGGGCGGTCCGGGAGTACTTCCTGCACGAGGGGCACCGCACGGTGATCTCGCAGCGGGCCCTCCAGGCGCACGCCGACCCCTGGCTGGGCTGGACCGAGCTGGACGGGGCGGGCCAGCTCGTCGCGGAGGTCTCCCCGTACGCGGTGGACCTGGACTGGTCGGACCTGGACGACCCGGAGGAGATCGCGGCGGTCGTCGCGGACCTCGGCCGGGCGACGGCGACCATGCACGGCGCCGCCGACGCGGACGAGAGCGGGCAGACCCTGGTGCCGTTCTCCACCGAGCGGGCCATCGACGCGGCGATCGCGGCGGACGAGGAGGGCTTCGCGGAGCTGCTGGTGGACTTCGCCCACGCGTACGGGGCCCGGGCGCGCGCCGACCACCAGATCTTCGTGGACCTCTTCCGCAACGGGCGCCTGACCCCCTGACCCCCTGAACCGGGGGTCCACAGGAACACGTGGCACACTCGCGAGGATGGATTCTTCCGGGACGGGACTCAGGGCACTGCGGGCCGCGCTGTTCAGCGCGGTCGTCGTCCTGCTCTCGTCCGGCTCGCACGTCCTGATGTCCCGGGTCCCGCTGCCGCCCGCGCTGGCGGCCGGGGCCTTCGCGGGTGTGTTCGTGATCGCCTTCGCGCTCGCGGGCCGCGAGCGGGGCTTCGGTCCGATCGCCGGGCTGCTGGTCCCGCTGGAGCTGGCCGCCGACACCGTCTTCACGGCGGGCCAGCACCTCTGCTACGGCCCGGCCGGCGGGCCGGTGTCCGGCCCGCTGCGGGCCATGGGCCTGGAGGAGCTGTGCGGGGGCACGCCGGTGGGCGGGCCGCTGACCGAGGTGACCGGGCCCGCCGACGCGGCCGCGCTGCTGGCCTCGCCGGGGCCGTTCACGCCCTGGCTGCTGCTCGGCGCGCACGTCTCGGTGGGGCTGGTCGCCGCCGCCTGGCTGCGCCACGGCGAGCGGGCGCTGGCCCGGCTGCTGCGCGCGGTGGCGGCCTCCGCCTTCCGCCCGCTGCGGCTGGCGGCGGCCGTGGTGGCGGTGGTGTGCGGGCCGGCGCGGCGGGCGGTGCGGGCGGCCCTCGCGGGCACCGCGGCGCGGACGCGCTTCCCCGCGCACTCCGTGGGACGGCGGGGACCGCCGGTGTCCGGCGCGCTCGCGCGCGCCTGAGACGCGTACGGCAGTCCCTTTCCCGTCCTCGGGCGTCATCGCCCCCGGACGTCGTATCCCACGGAGATCATCATGAGTTCACGCAACAGCCAGGCGAACAAGGCGGCGGCCCGCGAGCGGCTGCGCGCCGAGCGCGAGGCGCAGGCGAAGAAGGACCGCGCCCGCCGGCAGGTCATAGTCGGTGTCGGGGTCGTGGCCGCGCTGGGTGTGATCGGCGGCGTCATCTTCGGGGTGATGAAGGCCAACGAGCCCGACCACTGGGAGAAGGCCGCCAAGGCCGAGCTGGTCAAGCCGAAGAACACCACCGGTGAGGACGGCACCACGGTCGTCGTCGGCAAGGCCGACGCGAAGAAGACCCTGGAGCTGTACGAGGACTCGCGCTGCCCGGCCTGCGCCGGCTTCGAGCAGGCGGCGGGCGAGCAGATCAAGAAGGACGTGGACGCGGGCAAGTACAAGCTCCAGTACGTCGGCGCCACCTTCATCGACAACGCCGTCAAGGGTGAGGGCTCGAAGAACGCGCTGAGCGCGCTGGGCGCGGCGCTGAACGTCAGCCCGGAGGCGTTCCTGGAGTTCAAGGGGGCGCTGTACTCCAAGGAGCAGCACCCCGAGGAGACGGTGGACAGCTTCGCCAAGGACGACTACCTGCTGAAGGTCGCGGACACCGTCCCGGCGCTCAAGGGGAACGCCGAGTTCAAGAAGGCCGTCGAGGACGGCACCTACGACCGGTGGGCGCTGGAGATGTCGAAGGTCTTCGACAAGTCCGGGGTGAAGGGGACGCCGACCCTCAAGATGGACGGCAAGAAGATCGACACCCCGCAGACCGCCGAGCAGTTCACGGCGGCGGTCGACAAGGCCCTCCAGGGCTGATCGCGGACCACAGAGCACCTCAACGGGCGGGCGGACTCCCAGAGTTCGCCCGCCCTTTGCTTTCCGACGTCTGTTCCCGGGGGTGTACCCGTCGGTAATATGATCATCCGTGACCAGTCATCTCACCCCCTCCCCGGCCACGGCGGCCCCCCGTCGCCGTACGGTCGTTCTCGCCGCCGCGGGCGCCGCCGCACTGGCCCCCCTCACCTCACTGGGCGCCTCCGCCGCGCACGCCGCGGGCACCGCCCCCGCCTTCCTGCACGGCGTCGCCTCCGGTGACCCGCTGCCGGAGGGGATCCTGCTGTGGACCCGCGTCACACCCGCCCCCGAGGCCGTCCCCGGCTCCGGTCTGGGCGCGGCCACCCCGGTGGGCTGGGAGGTCGCCGCCGACCGGAACTTCTCCCGCGTCGTGGCCTCCGGTACGGTCACCGCCACCGCCGCCACCGACCACACCGTCAAGGTGGACGTGCGCGGGCTCCAGCCGCGGACGCCGTACTGGTACCGCTTCACGGCCGGTACGACGACCTCCCCCACCGGCCGGACGCTGACCACGCCCGCCCACGAGACGACCACCGACGGGGTCCGCTTCGGCGTGGTGTCCTGCGCCAACTGGGAATCCGGCTACTTCTCCGCCTACCGCCACCTGGCCGCCCGCACCGATCTGCACGCGGTGCTGCACCTGGGCGACTACATCTACGAGTACCAGACCGGCGGATACCCGGAGCCGAAGTACGTCGTACGCCGGCACGAGCCCCAGCACGAGATCGTCACCCTCGCCGACTACCGCACGCGGCACGGCACGTACAAGACCGACACCGACCTCCAGGCCCTGCACCAGGCCCACCCGGTCATCGCCATCTGGGACGACCACGAGTTCGCGAACGACGCCTGGGCGGGCGGCGCCGAGAACCACACCCCGGGCGCGGAGGGCGACTGGGCGGCCCGCGCCGCCGCCGCCAAGCAGGCGTACTTCGAGTGGATGCCCGTACGCGCCTCCATCGCCGGGACCGTCTACCGGCGGCTGCGCTTCGGCACCCTCGCCGACCTGCACCTGCTGGACCTGCGCTCCTTCCGCTCCCAGCAGGCGAAGATCGGCAGCGGCACGGTGGACGACCCGGAGCGCACCCTGACCGGGCGGGCCCAGCTGGACTGGCTCAAGGCGGGCCTGGCGGGCTCGACGGCCACCTGGAAGCTGGTCGGCACCTCGGTGATGATCTCGCCCGTCGCCTTCGGCTCGCTGCCCGCGCACCTGCTGGGGCCGCTCACCAAGCTGCTCGGCCTGCCGGAGGGCGGCATCGCCATCAACGTGGACCAGTGGGACGGCTACACGGACGACCGCAAGGAACTGCTGGGCCACCTCAGGGACCGGGGGGTGCGCAACACCGTGTTCCTGACCGGGGACATCCACATGGCCTGGGCGAACGAGGTCCCGGTGAACATGGCCACCTACCCGGGCTCGGGCACCGCCGCCACCGAGTTCGTCGTCACCTCGGTGACCTCCGACAACATCGACGACCTCCTGCACGTGCCCGCCGACACCGCCTCGCTGGTGGCCGAAGCGGCCATCAAGGCCGCCAACTGGCATGTGAAGTGGCTGGACATGGACGCCCACGGCTACGGCGTCCTGGACGTGACGGCGGAGCGCTCGCAGATGGACTACTACGTCGTCTCCGACAAGCGCCAGCAGGCCGCCACGGCCGCCTGGAGCCGCTCGTACCGCACCCTCGACGGCACCCAGCGGGTGGAGCGCGTCCACCAGCCCGTCCGCTGACCGGCTGAGCGGCTGACCCGCCGACCGGTGGAACGGCCGGGGCACCGGGCCGGCGGTGTGCCGGGCCGGGGCCCCTTCGCGTGCCGCGTGCCGTGCCGTTACAGGCTGTCGAGGAAGCCCAGGGCCGCCTGCCAGGTCCGCTCCGCGGCCTCCGCGTCGTAGTCGTCCAGACCCGGGTCGGTGAACAGGTGCCCGGCGCCCGGGTAGCTGTGGACCTCCACGTCCGCGCCGGCCCGCCGCATCCGCAGGTACCAGGCCGTCAGCCAGTCGTGCGGCTCGAAGGGATCGGGGTCGGCGATGTGCAGCTGCACGGGCAGCTCGTCCACCGAGGCGTCCTCCTCCAGGTCCGCCGTCCCGTGCAGGAGCAGCAGCCCGCGCGCCTTCTCGTCGGCCAGCGCCAGGTGCTGGGCGACGGAACCGCCGAAGGAGAAGCCCGCGTAGACCAGGCCCGCGTCGGAGTGCGGGGCGGCGGCCAGCACGGCGCGCTTGAGCAGTTCGTCACGGCCGACGGCGTCCCGGTGGGCCATGCCCTCCTCGACGGTCCCGAAGGTGCGCCCCTCGAAGAGGTCCGGCACCTGGACCTGGTGCCCGGCCGCCCGCAGGCGGTCGGCCGCCTCGTGCACCGCGGGCCGCAGCCCGTACGTCGAATGGAAGAGCATGATGTTCATGCCTCCATCGTGCCAGCCGCCGAAGGGCGGTGGACGCGCACCGCTTGCCGCTACGTTCGTGCCATGGAGACGGAGAACTTCCAGAGCCCGTGGACGGTCGTCGCCGGCGCGCTGGCGGCCACCCTGATCGCGGGCTGGCTGCTGGACCTGCTGCTGCGCCGGGCCGACGCCCGGCATCCCGAGACCCCCCTGTGGCAGCTGCTGCGCCGCTGCCGGCTCCCCTTCCAAGTGGTGCTCTGCACCGCCCTGTTGCGCGCCTCCTACCGCTGGGCGGGCATCCTCCCCGACCACCCGGTGGGCCTCGGCCGCTTCCTCACCCTGGTCCTGACCGGCTCCGCGGCCTGGCTCGCGGTGCGCGTCGCCGCCGCCGCCGTGGACGCCACGTACGCCCGCTACGCCGCCGTGACCGAGGACGAGGCCCGGGTCCGCCGGGTGCGCACCCAGGTGACGCTGATCCAGCGGGTGGTCACGGCGGCGGTGGTCGTGATCGCCGTCGCGGCGATACTGCTGACCTTCCCGGCGATGCGTACGGTCGGCACCTCGATGCTGGCCTCGGCGGGCATCCTCGGCATCGTGGCGGGCATCGCCGCCCAGGCGGCCCTGAGCAATCTCTTCGCCGGCCTCCAGATCGCCTTCGGCGACACCGTCCGCATCGGGGACACGGTCGTCGTCGACAAGGAGTGGGGCCGGGTGGAGGAGATCACCCTGACCTTCCTGACCGTCCGCACCTGGGACGAGCGCCGCATCACGATGCCTGTGTCGTACTTCACGAGCAAGCCGTACGAGAACTGGTCGCGCGGCGGCGCGCAGATGACCGGCACCGTCTTCTGGCACCTGGACCACAGCGCCCCGCTCGACCTGATGCGCGCCCGCCTGAGCGAGGTACTGGCCGGGCTCCCGGAGTGGGACGGCCGCGGCGGCGGCCTGGCCGTGACGGACACCACACCGCACACGGTGCTGGTCCGGGCGGTGGTGACGGCCAAGGACGCCGACGACCTGTGGACCCTGCGCTGCGCGGTCCGCGAGAACCTGATCACCTGGCTGGCCGCCCACCACCCCTCGGCCCTCCCCCGCCTCACCACCTCCGACGCCTCCCCGGTCCCCGGGAACGCCGCCGGGAACGCCGCCGGACAGGGCCCGGAGGATCCGCAGGGCAGCCCGCCGGGCCGGTCCTAGGGCGAGCGCAGGCTGCGTACGTCCAGGTGGCGCAGCACCCGGTCGACGACCTCCGGGTCCGAGCCGGGCTCGCTGCGCGCGGCCAGTACCTCGTGGCGGGCGGCGGACATCATCTCCCGCTGGATCCGCTGGATGGCGCGGAGCCGTTCCACGCGCTGCGCGTACGCCTCGCGGCGCTCCTCGTCGACCATGTCGGGGCTGATCCTGGCCCCCACGTCGTAGGCGCGCCTTGCCAGCTGCTCCATCAGGTCCTCCGGCAGCTCCTCGGCCTCCTCGATCTCCTTGAGCCGCCGCTTCGCCGCCTTGGCGGCGCGGATCGCGAGCTGCCGCTCGGCGTCCCGCGCCGCGTCGGTGTCGGCCTGCACGCCCAGCCTCCGTACCAGCCAGGGCAGGGTCAGCCCCTGGCACACCAGCGTCACCATGATCACGGCGAAGGCGATGAAGATGATCTCGTCCCGCGCCGGGAAGGGCTCCCCGGCGTCCGTGCGCAGCGGCACGGCCAGGGCCAGCGCCACCGAGGCCACCCCGCGCATCCCGGCCCACCACATGATCACGCTCTCCCGCCAGCTGAGCGGGATGTCCTCGTCGTAGTCGCGCCGCCGGTGCAGCTTCTGCGCCAGCCAGCCGGCGGGCAGCAGCCACATCAGCCGTACGCCGACCACCACGGCGACGACCGCCGCCGCCCAGCCGGCCATCTCCAGCTCCCGGCCCTGGCTGGTGCCGAAGACGTTGTGCAGCTCCAGCCCGATCAGCCCGAAGGCCACCCCGGTGACGAGCATGTCGACGACCTCCCAGAAGGTGTGCCCGGCCAGCCGCCCCAGCACGTCGTCGGCGTCACTGGCGTACTCCGCGAGGAAGAGGGCAGTCGTCAGCACGGCCAGCACCCCCGAGCCCTGCAGCTCCTCCGCCACCACGTAGGAGACGAAGGGCACCAGCAGGGTCAGGCCGATCTGGAGGGTGGCGTCCCCGAGCCGGCCCATCAGCCGGTGCGTGGCCCAGCCGAGGGCCAGCCCGACGGCCACCGCGACGACGGCGGAGAGCACGAACTCGCCGAGCGCGTCGGGCCAGGAGAAGGTGCCGCTCACGGTGGCGGCGATGGCCACGTGGTAGAGCACGATGGCCGTCACGTCGTTGAACAGGCCCTCGCCCTCCAGGATCGACACCATGCGGCGGGGCAGCCCGAGCGATCCGGCGACGGCCGTGGCGGCGACCGGGTCCGGCGGGGCGACCAGCGCGCCGAGCGCGACCGCGGCGGCGATCGGCAGTCCGGGTACGACGGTGTGCGCGACGGCGGCCACGGCGGCGGTGGTGACGAACACCAGGGCCACGGCCAGCAGCAGGATGGGCCGCACATTCGCGGCGAACTGCCGCCAGGAGGTGCGCTGCACGGAGGCGTACAGCAGCGGCGGCAGCACCAGCGGCAGGATGTAGTCGGGCGGGATGTCGACGTTCGGCACGGCCGGGACCATGGCGAGGACCACCCCGCCGAGGGTCATCAGGACGGGCGCGGGCAGGCCGAGCCGGTCCCCGAGCGGCACCGTGACCACCGCCCCGAGCAGGAGCACGAAGAGCAGAGCGAGCTGATCCACTCCCCCACCCTGCCAGCCGCGCCCGCGCGGGGCCGCCCCGGACCCCCTGGTCCGGGGCGTGTCGGCCGTTACTCGCTCTCGGCGCGGATGACGTCCAGGGCGTGCTGGAGGTCGGCCGGGTAGCCGCTCTCGAACTCCACCCACTGCCCGTCGGCGGGGTGCTCGAAGCCCAGCCGGACGGCGTGCAGCCACTGCCGGGTCAGGCCGAGCCGCTTGGCGACGGTCGGGTCGGCGCCGTAGGTCAGGTCGCCGACGCAGGGGTGGCGGTGCGCGGACATGTGCACGCGGATCTGGTGCGTACGGCCCGTCTCCAGCTTGATGTCCAGCAGCGAGGCGGCGCGGAACGCCTCGATCAGGTCGTAGTGGGTGACGGACGCCTTGCCGTCCTGGGTCACGGCCCACTTGTAGTCGGCGCTGGGGTGGCGGCCGATGGGGGCGTCGATCGTGCCGCTCATCGGGTCGGGGTGGCCCTGCACCAGCGCGTGGTAGCGCTTGTCGACGACCCGCTCGCGGAACTGGTTCTTGAGCGAGGTGTAGGCGCGCTCGGACTTCGCGACGGCCATCAGGCCGGAGGTGCCGACGTCGAGGCGGTGCACGATGCCCTGGCGCTCGGAGGCGCCGGAGGTGGAGATGCGGTAGCCGGCGGCGGCGAGACCGCCGATGACGGTGGTGCCGGTCCAGCCGGGGCTGGGGTGGGCGGCGACGCCCACGGGCTTCATGATCACGACGATGTCGTCGTCGTCGTGGACGATCTCCATGCCGGGCACCGGCTCGGCCACGATCTCGACCGGACGCGGCGGCGCGGGCATCTCGACCTCCAGCCAGGCCCCGCCGTGCACCCGCTCGGACTTCCCGACCACGCTGCCGTCGACCGACACCTTCCCCTCGGCCGCGAGCTCGGCCGCCTTGGTCCGGGAGAAACCGAACATGCGGGCGATGGCGGCGTCGACGCGCTCGCCTTCGAGGCCATCGGGAACGGGCAGGGTGCGGATCTCGGGAATCGTACTCACCCGTCGAGTATGCAGGACTCGGCGGACGGGCCGTCCCGCGCGCGGTCCCCGGCCGGTCCCCCGGTCCGCTCCCGGTGCGCCCCCGCTCAGTCCTTGTGGACGGTGCCGTCCGGGTCCAGGCCCTTGAAGGACAGCAGCACGATCAGGATGCCGCCGCACACGATGGCGGAGTCCGCCAGGTTGAAGACGGCGAAGTGGGCGGGCGCGATGAAGTCGACGACCGCGCCGCGGAAGACGCCCGGCGAACGGAAGATCCGGTCGGTCAGATTGCCCAGCGCGCCGCCGAGCAGCAGGCCCAGCGCGATCGCCCACGGCAGGCTGTACAGCTTGCGGGCCAGCCGGACGATCACCACGATCACGGCGGCGGCGATACAGGTGAAGATGATCGTGAACGCCTCGCCGAAGCCGAAGGCGGCACCCGGGTTGCGGACCGCCTCGAACTTGAGCAGGTCCCCGATGATCTCGATCGGCGGCTGGTGCTCCAGCTTCGCCACGACGAGCATCTTGGAACCGAGGTCCAGCAGGTAGGCCAGCACCGCCACCACGAGCAGTGCCGCGATCCGCCGGCGCCCCTTCACGGGACCGGCGGACTCCGGCTGGGCGTCGTCCCCGATGTCCGGCGTACCGATGATGCGCTCCGCCTCTGCCACGTGAGTCCCTCGAACTAGCCGACCCAGGCTCCTCCTGGACCCTGACGAACACGAGAGTACGTCAGGGCCCCCGCGGGCCGCCCGTCCCACCCGCAGGCCGTACCGCCCCGCACGGCCGGGCCGGCCGTGATGCCGGCCGCCGGACGGGCCCTAGTGGCGCCGCTCCTGCTTCTGCTTGCAGTCCACGCACAGGGTGGCCCGGGGGAACGCCTGCATCCTGGCCTTGCCGATGGGCCGGCCGCAGTTCTCGCACAGGCCGTACGTGCCCGCCTCCAGCCGTTCCAGGGCCCGCTCCGTCTGCTCCAGCATGGAGGTCGCGTTCGCCGCGAGGGCGAGCTCCGACTCCCGCGTGATGTTCTTCGTACCGGTGTCGGCCTGGTCGTCGCCCGCGCCGTCGCCCGAGTCCCGCATCAGGCCCGAGATGGCCACCTCGGAGGCGTCGAGCTCGGCGCGCAGCCGCAGCAGCTCCGAGGTCAGCTCCGTGTGGGCCTCCTCGACCTCGGCCGGGGTCCACGGGTCCTCCCCGGGGCGCACGGCGAGCTCACCGGGGGACGCGGCGGGCGCGGCGGCCGTGACCCGGGTCTTGGGCAGCCCGCTGGTGGCGGCCGCGGCCGTCTTCCTCGCCGTACCGATGCTCTTCTTGGCAACCACTGTCCGGACTCCCGTCTCCTTCGCGGCGTGCGCCGCCCCCTCGGTCCCGGCCCTCTTGGCCGCGACCGCCCGCTTCCCGGCACCGCCCGCCGTCACACCCGCGGTCGTCCCGTCGACCGCCGCCGTCTTCCCGGCCGCGGTCCTCTTCGCGGCGGGCTTGCCCGCCACGGTCTTCCTGGCCGCCTTCTTCGCCGGAGCCGCGGCCTTCCCGGCGGCGGCCGTGTCCGCCGGAGCATCCGTGGTCCCGGCCGGCGCCTTCTTCGCCGGCGCCTTCTTCGCCGGGGTCCTGGCGGCCTTCTTCGCCGACGCCGTCTTCGCCGCCTTTTCGGCGGTACTCCCGGCGGTCTTCTTCGCCACCATGGCCGCGACCCCTTCACATACTGTGATATTGCTCGCGAATCGTGCCGGAACGATAAATCGGCTCGGCCCCCGCGGCAACGGGGCACGCATCCGGCGAGGTCAACCTGCATCCGTTGTGCCCAGCCGGAGCCCCGGTAATCCGCCCCTCCCGCCCCACCCGGCGGCCCCTCACCCCCGCTCGCCCGTCCGGGTCACCCCCGCGCGCCCCCGGAGGCTCCCGTACGCCCCCGCGCCCCCGGGCGGGCCCCGCCCGCACCGCCGGAACACCCCCGCGCCCCCGGAAATCCGGTCGGCCGCGCGGCGCCCGGGCCCGTACACTGACCCCAGCGAAAGGCATGGACGGGGACGAGTAGCGTCGGACGCAGCCAGGAGCGACCCGGGGACGGTGAGAGCCCGGGGGCGAGCGCGATGCGAAGGATCACCCCTGAGCCGCCGGAAGAAAGCCGCGGGTCCCCCGCAGGGCGAGTAGAACCGGCTTCGCACCCCAATGAGGGGGCCACCGGATCCGTCCGGCGGCCAAGGAGGGTGGTACCGCGGGAGCAGCAGCCGGCTCTCGTCCCTCCGGACGGAAGTGACACCCCGCCGGAGGAAGAGTTCAGCCTCATGACCACACCGCCGCAGTACCGCCCGGTACCCGCCCAGGTCGACCTGCCTGCCCTTGAGCACGCCGTCCTCGACTTCTGGCGCGAGAGCAAGACCTTCGCCAAGACCCTGGAGCAGTCCGAGGGCCGCCCCGAATGGGTCTTCTACGAGGGCCCGCCCACCGCGAACGGCATGCCCGGCGCCCACCACATCGAGGCCCGCGTCTTCAAGGACGTCTTCCCCCGCTTCCGCACCATGCGCGGCTACCACGTGGCCCGCAAGGCCGGCTGGGACTGCCACGGCCTGCCCGTCGAGCTCGCGGTGGAGAAGGAGCTCGGCTTCAACGGCAAGCAGGACATCGAGGCGTACGGCATCGCCGAGTTCAACGCCAAGTGCCGCGAGTCCGTGACCCGGCACACCGACGCCTTCGCCGAGCTGACGACCCGCATGGGCTACTGGGTCGACCTCGACGACGCCTACCGCACCATGGACCCCGAGTACGTGGAGTCCGTGTGGTGGTCGCTCAAGGAGATCTTCAACAAGGGCCTGCTCACCCAGGACCACCGCGTCGCCCCCTGGTGCCCCCGCTGCGGCACCGGCCTCTCCGACCACGAGCTGGCCCAGGGCTACGAAACGGTCGTGGACCCCTCCGTCTACGTCCGCTTCCCCCTCACCTCCGGCCCGCTCGCGGGCCAGGCGGCCCTCCTGGTCTGGACGACCACCCCGTGGACCCTGGTGTCCAACACGGCCGTCGCCGCGCACCCCGAGGTGCCGTACGTCGTCGCCACCAACGGCGAGGAGAAGCTGGTCGTCGCCCAGCCGCTGCTGGAGAAGGCCCTCGGCGAGGGCTGGGAGGCCACCGGCGAGTCCTTCACCGGCAAGGAGATGGAGCGCTGGACCTACGAGCGCCCCTTCGAGCTGGTCGAGTTCCCCGAGCCCGCCCACTACGTCGTGAACGCCGAGTACGTCACGACCGAGGACGGCACCGGTCTGGTCCACCAGTCCCCCGCCTTCGGCGCCGACGACCTCGCGGTCTGCCGCGCGTACGGCCTGCCCGTCGTGAACCCGGTCCGCCCGGACGGCACCTTCGAGGAGGAGGTCCCGCTCGTCGGCGGTGTCTTCTTCAAGAAGGCCGACGAGAAGCTGACCGCCGACCTCGACGCCCGCGGCCGGCTCTTCAAGCACATCGCCTACGAGCACAGCTACCCGCACTGCTGGCGCTGCCACACGGCCCTGCTCTACTACGCGCAGCCGTCCTGGTACATCCGCACCACCGCCGTCAAGGACGCGATGCTGCGGGAGAACGGGAAGACCAACTGGTTCCCGGACTCCGTCAAGCAGGGCCGCTTCGGGGACTGGCTGAACAACAACATCGACTGGGCGCTGTCCCGGAACCGCTACTGGGGCACCCCGCTGCCGATCTGGCGCTGCGAGGAGGACCACCTCACCTGCGTCGGCTCCCGCGCCGAGCTGAGCGAGCTGTCCGGGCAGGACCACTCGGGGCTGGACCCGCACCGCCCGTACATCGACGAGGTCACCTTCCCCTGCACGCACGAGGGCTGCTCCCTGGAAGCGGTCCGCGTGCCCGAGGTCATCGACGCCTGGTACGACTCGGGCTCGATGCCGTTCGCGCAGTGGGGCTACCCGTACAAGAACAAGGAGATCTTCGAGAAGCGCTATCCGGCGCAGTTCATCTCGGAGGCCATCGACCAGACGCGCGGCTGGTTCTACACGCTGATGGCGGTCGGCACCCTCGTCTTCGACAAGTCCTCCTACGAGAACGTGGTCTGCCTGGGCCACATCCTCGCCGAGGACGGCCGCAAGATGTCCAAGCACCTGGGCAACATCCTCCAGCCGATCCCGCTCATGGACCAGCACGGCGCGGACGCGGTCCGCTGGTTCATGGCGGCCGGCGGCTCCCCGTGGGCGGCCCGGCGCGTGGGCCACGGCACGATCCAGGAGGTGGTCCGCAAGACCCTCCTCACGTACTGGAACACGGTCGCCTTCCAGGCGCTGTACGCCCGTACGTCGAACTGGGCGCCCTCGGCCGCCGACCCGGCCCCGGCGGACCGCACGGTCCTGGACCGCTGGCTGCTCTCGGAACTCCACGCCCTGGTCTCCGAGGCCACCGACGCGATGGAGTCCTACGACACCCAGCGCGCGGGCAAGCTGCTGTCGGCCTTCGTGGACGACCTGTCCAACTGGTACGTGCGCCGCTCGCGCCGCCGCTTCTGGCAGGGCGACGCGGCGGCGCTGCGCACGCTGCACGACGTGGTGGAGACGGTCACCCGGCTCCTGGCCCCGCTGACCCCGTTCATCACGGAGCGGGTCTGGCAGGACATGGTGGTCCCGGTCACCCCGGAGGCCCCGGAGTCGGTGCACCTGTCGACGTGGCCGGTGGCGGACACGGCGGCGATCGACCCGACGCTGTCCCAGCAGATGCAGCTGGTCCGCCGGCTGGTGGAGCTGGGCCGCGCGACGCGGGCCGAGTCGGGCGTGAAGACCCGCCAGCCGCTGTCCCGTGCGCTGGTCGGGGCGACGGGCTTCGACGCCCTCTCCCCCGAGCTCCGGGCCCAGATCACGGAGGAGCTGAACGTCTCCTCCCTGGCCTCCCTCTCCGAGGTGGGCGGCTCGCTGGTGGACACCACGGCGAAGGCGAACTTCCGGGCGCTGGGCAAGCGGTTCGGCAAGGGCGTGCAGGATGTCGCGAAGGCGGTGGCCTCCGCCGACGCGGCGGCCCTGTCCCTGGCCCTGCGCTCCGGCTCCGCCGAGGTGGAGGTGAACGGCGAGACGGTCGCCCTCACCCCGGAGGAGGTCATCATCACGGAGACCCCGCGTGAGGGCTGGTCGGTGGCGTCCGACTCCGGCGCGACCGTGGCTCTGGACCTGGAGATCACTCCGGAGCTGCGGCTGGCGGGGCTGGCGCGGGATGCGATCCGGCTGATCCAGGAGGCCCGCAAGAACTCGGGCCTGGACGTCGCGGACCGCATCTCCCTGCGCTGGTCCTCCACGGACCCGGAGGTCACCACGGCCCTCACGGACCACGCCCGCCTCATCGCCGACGAGGTCCTGGCCACGGACTTCACCTCCGCCACCCCGGACCCCTCGTACGGCCCCCCGTTCACGGACACCCCCCTGTCCCTGACCTTCTCCCTCCGCAAGGCGTAACCCGCCCACGCCCGGCCCGCACCCTTCCCCTCCCGGGGGGGGGTGCGGGCCGCCGCATTCCCGGGTGCGGCCCGGTGGCCGC
>NZ_JBEYVX010000062.1:0-34839 GCF_040644195.1 Streptomyces sp. NPDC047014
CCCCCCCCCCCCCGGCCCCCGCCCCGGCCGCGGCGCTGCGCGCCACCGCGCCTCCCGCCCCCCGCCGCAGGCGCCGTGCGCGGGGCGCGCTGCTGGCCGGGGGCGCGGTGCTCGCCGTACTGGCCGCCGGCCTGGGCTACGCCTTCGTGGGCCATGACGCCGCCTTCGGCCGGGACGGCACCGAGCCGGTGCCCGTGGCGGCCACCTCGCCCGAGGCAACCGCTGTACGGGTGGTGGTGTCGGGCACCCACACGACGTACGCGGGGTCCTGCCCACCACCGGACAGCCTGGCCCCCACCTTCACGGCGACCTTCACCGCCTCCGGGCCCGGCCGGGTGTCCTACCGCTGGGTGTCCGACGACGGATCGGTGGTCGACCCGCACTGGCGCGTGCTGACCCTCGGCGGCCCCGGGACCGCCCCGGCCCAGGACACCGTACGGCTCACCGCCTACGCCAAGGCCGGGACGCTGGACAGCCGCATCGGCGTGGAGATCCGCGACCCCGTACGCACCACCTCGAACCGCGTCCCCTTCGAGGTCACCTGCCGCGTCTGACCCGCACCGGGCGCCCGCGGCCGTACGGTCGCCCCGTAGAGGAAACGCAAGGATTCCCGCCGGTCCCTCGCGCGAGCGGGGAACCGGCGGGATCCTGCGGGGGTGACTGCCACCTGGGGGCCCGACCGCCCCGTACGCCGCACCGTGCTGGCCCTCGGAGCGGCCGGCCTGGCCCTCATCCTGACGGGCTCGGCCCTCGACCTGCTCTGGCTGCTCGGCATCGGTGTCTGGTCCTTCATCGCCGCGACGCTGATCGACCTCGTCTACCGGCCGTAGGCTCGCGGGCGCGGGGTCCGCGCCATCGGGTCCCGCGTCGTCGGGTCCCGTACCGTCGGCCCTCGTACCGTCGGCGCCGCCCGGCTACGCCCCGATGTCGCGCAGGCGCAGGTCCTCCAGGGTCTCCCGGCGCACCAGCAGCCGTACCGCCCCCTCGCGGACGGCGACCAGCGCGGGCCGCCCCACCATGTTGTAGCCCGAGGCCATGGACAGCTGGTACGCCCCCGCCACCGGTACGGCGATCAGGTCACCGGGCCGCACGTCCCCGGGCAGTTCCACCCCGGCGGCCAGCACATCGCCCGCCTCGCAGTGCCGCCCGACGACCGTGGCCGTACGGAGGGCCGCCGCCGGGGAGCGGCCGATCAGCCGGGGCGCGTACCGGACGCCGTACAGGGCGGGCCGGGGGTTGTCGCTCATCCCGCCGTCCACGGCCACGAACACCGTGTCCCCGGTGTGCTTGACGGCGAGCACCCGGTAGACGGCCACCCCCGCCGGACCGCTGACGGCCCGCCCGGGCTCCACGACCAGGCGCGGTACAGGCAGCATCCCGGCGGCGGCGCAGCTCTCGGCCAGCGCACCGCGCAGCCTGCGCGCGAGCGCGGTGACGTCGAGCGCCGGCTCGCCCGGCCGGTAGGCGATGCCGTGGCCGCCGCCGAGGTCCAGCTCGGGCAGCACCACGCCGTAGGTGTCGCGGACGCGCGCCATCAGCCCGACCATCCGGCGCAGCGCCGTCAGGTACGGCTTCACGGAGGTGATCTGCGAGCCGATGTGGCAGTGCAGGCCCGTCAGCTCCAGCTGCGGCTGGGCCAGGACGCGCGCGATGGCGTGCTGGGCGGAGCCGTCGGTGACGGACAGGCCGAACTTCTGGTCCTCCGTACCGGTACGGATCTTGTCGTGGCCTCCGGCGGACACCCCCGGCACCACCCGCACCATCACCTTCTGGCGGCCCTCGGGGCCGACGGCGGCGGCGATCCGGGCGATCTCCGACGGGCTGTCGATGACGATCCGCCCCACCCCGAGGCGCAGCGCGCTCGCCAGGTCGCGGGGGGACTTGGCGTTGCCGTGCAGCACGATCCGCTCGGGCGGGAATCCGGCCGTGACGGCCAGTTCCAACTCCCCGGCCGAGCAGACGTCCAGGCCCAGGCCCTCCTCCCGTACCCAGCGGACCATGGCGCGGGAGAGGAACGCCTTGGCGGCGTAGAGGACTTCGCCGTCGGGGAAGGCGTCGCGGTAGGTCCGGCAGCGTTCCCGGACCTCGCCCTCGTCCAAGACGTAGACGGGGGTGTCGAAACGTTCCGCCACGTCCGCGAGGTCCACCCCGCCGACGGCGAGGCCGCCGTGCGGGAGGCGGGTCGTGGAGGCGGGCCAGACGGAGAGGTCGCGGGTGCCGGACTCCGTGGTGGAGGCGTCGGTGGTGGTCGCGGTGGTCGCTGTGGTCATCGTGCGTTCCCCTCCTTCACGCGTTCGGGGCCGAGGTGACGGGCCGTCGTCCGGCCGGAGCGGTGTCCGTCGCGGGTGACCCTGGGGGCGTGGGGCCGGTGACGGCGGGAGCGGAGAACGTCGGGTCGACGGTCAGCAGGCTCGCCCCGAGCGGTTCGGCGAGGGCCCGCAGCGCGGGCTCGGAGAGCCGGATCCACGGCTGCCCGGCGCCGAGCGTGGCGGCCAGCCGGCCGGCGTCGGTGAAGCCGACGGCGGTCCGCGCGCCCAGTGGGGTGCGGAACAGGCGCACCACCACCTGCGCGGTTCCCGGCCGGACAGGGACATGGAGGAGTCCGGCCGGGACGGGTTCCTCGGGCTCGGGATCGTCGTCGTACTGGAACAGGCACATGGGCCCTCCTGGGGCAGCCGTGAACACGCGGCAGAAGCAGAAGCAGAAGCCGGGCCCGGTCGCGGGGAGGCGGTCCGGGGCGGCTCTCGCAAGCTATCCCCGCCACCGAGCCCCTGCGGCCCGCCCCTGACGGGTTCTTGACGACGACCGGTGCGGTTCATACGGCTCGCTGACACCGCCCGCTGCCCGCTCCCGGGCGCGGCGCCGGGCGGGAGACGGTGATCAGCCGGCGGGGTCCACGGCGGCCAGCCAGAGCTGGATTTCGACGTCGCCGTCTCCGACGAGGAAGTAGGACTGGAGGACGAGGCGTCGTGCGCCGGGGCCCGCCTGCCACACGGTGGACGACTCGCCGTCCCCGGAGCGGAGGATCGGCCCGGCTCCGGGCAGCGGGGCGCCGAAGCGGGCGGTGAGGCGCCCGACGGCCTCGGCCTCGATCTCCCCGAACCGCTCCACGGCCCAGTCCTGGAGGAAGGGGAACTCGCGCTGGTGCTCGGCGGACAGGAAGGTCCGCGCGAGGACGGCCATGGCTCCGAAGGAGGTGCCGTCGTCGTCGGGGTCCGCGTCTTCCGGCCCGGTGGGTGCGTACGGGTCCTCGCGGGACTCGAAGAGCAGTGAGCAGGGCTCGAAGGGGCGGGGCTCGGCGGCGAGGAGCCCGTCCGCGATGTCGGTCACGTCGGCCACCTCGGCCACGCCGGCCGCTCCGGGGCGGCCGACCAGGTAGGAGCGGGCCTCGGGGCAGTGCGCGGGCTCCACGCGCGCGAAGCTGCCCGCAGGACCGGTGGTCTCCCACAGCACCGCCCCCGCCGGGTCCACCAGCCGCAGCGCGGTACCGTCCGCGGCGGCCTCGACCCAGCAGAGGTCCCGGCCCTCGCGGTCCACATGGGCCACCGCGCCGTCGCGCGTGACGAAGGCGGCCAGCCCCGTCCCGTAGCCGAAGCCGAGGATCCAGCCCCCGGCGTCGGTCAGCGGTTCCAGGTGGTCGACGGGGAGGAAGCGGCCGTCGGCGCGCAGGACGCCCCAGGCCCGGCCGCTGGGGCGCGCGGCCGCCGCCGCGCGGGCCTCCTCGGAGCCCTCCTCGTCGAGCGGTTCGAGGTAGTGGGCCACCGCCGCCCCGGCGGTGTCGAAGTCCTCCGCCCACTCGTACTCCGGCTCGATGACCTCCTCCCCGGTGGCGTCGTGGTAGCCGTGCCCGGAGCCGTCGTCGAAGCGGACCAGCCCGCACCGGAACTGCTGCGAGAGGCGGTCGCGCGCCCTGATCACCACCTCGCCGCGGGCGTTCACATAGCCGCGGAAGCGGGCGCCGTGCGTACCGCCGAGGACGAAGGCGAGGCCGTTGTCCTGGAAGGGTTCGAGCATCGCGAAGCAGGGCTCGACCACCCAGCCGCCCGCCCCGTCGACCAGCCCCCACAGCTCGCCCACCCGTACGGGCGCCGTGCCGCCGGGCCCGAAGGGCCGCGCGCCGTCGAAGCGCGGCTCGATCGCGGTGCGGCCCGTACGGTCGATGTACCCGCACAGGCCGTTCTCCGCCGTCCGCACCGGGGCGAGCCCGTTCGGCGCGAAGGCGCCGGCCGCGGCGTACCGGGGCCGGATGGCAAAACGGCCCGCGGTGTCGAGGTGGCCCATGCCGTCCTCGGTCCGGGCGGCGGCCAGGCCGTGCCGGAAGGGGGCGGCCTCCGCCAGGGCCGCCGGTACGACGGGCACGCCGTCCGTGCCGGCGAAGCCCCAGAGGCCGCCCTCCGCCTGGAACCGGGAGAGCCCGTCCGCGCCGAACGCCTCGGTGTAGGCCAGTTCGGGCGCGGCCAGCCAGACACCCCGGTGGTCGAGGTAGCCGCACCGGCCGTCCCGGTCGGCGGCGGGGGCGACGTACCCGCCCTGCCCGTCGGGGTGGAAGGCCCCGACCGCGCTCAGCCCGGGCGCCCGTACCAGTCGGCCGTCGGCGCCGACGAGGGCGTACGGGGCCCCCGCACCGCCGCCGGGCTCCCCGCAGGGGACGACGTACGGCGGGGGAGCGGGGGTGGCGGACGTCATACTGCGGCTCCTCGCGCGGGGCCGACACGGCGTCAGGGGCCGCCCCGGCCTGGGGTGATCAGGAACGGATCATGTCAGCGCGGCGGCAAAGGGAGGGCCCCGGGGTGGCCACGGCACCCTCCCATCGGTTAGCTTAGGCAAGCCTTACCTAATCGGAGGTTCTGATGACGACCGCTGCCGCCCTGCCCGCAGCCGAGGCGACCCTCGCCGAACAGGCCCGTTCCGTACTGGCCCGCGCGGTGTCGCTGACCGTCACCACGAACGGCCTCCGCTACGACCTGGTCGGCCTGCACTCGGTGGACTCCCGGGGCCAGGTCCGGCTGCGGCTTCCGGCCGACAGCCTCCCGGCGGCGCATGTGACCTGCGCGCCGCGCGGGGCCCTGGCCGCGCTGGTGGAGTTCACCGACATCGCCCCCGTCTCCGTACGCGACCGGGTGCGCGCCCGCGTCACCCTCTCGGGCTGGCTCACCCGCTCCGGAGCCGCGGCGGCCACGGCGGACGACCTCGAAGTCCGCCTCGACACCGCCCGCGTCACCCTCGCCACGCGCGAAACGGCGGCGTCCGTCGGCCTGGACGAACTGGTCCTCGCCGAACCGGACCCGCTGGCCGTGGACGAGGGCTCCCTCCTGACCCACCTGGCCGACGCCCACCAGGACTCGATCACCCGCCTCGCCCGCCTCGTCGACCCCTGGCTCCTCCGCGGCGCCGTCCGCGTCCTCCCCCTCGCCCTCGACCGCCACGGCATCACGCTGCGCTGCGAGTACCCCCGCAACCAACGCGACCTCCGCCTCCCCTTCCCCACCCCGGTCCGCGAGGCACCCCGGGTCGCCGAACAACTCCAACTCCTCCTGACGGAGGCCCCGGCCTACCCGATGCGCTAGCGGGCGGTCGTTTGCTCGAAGGTGCGGAGGAGGTCTGCCGCTACGCTCACCGCGATGACGGCGGGTTCCTTTCCGGTGATGTCCTCGATGCCGATCGGGGTCTTGACGCGGTCGATGGTGGCGGCGTCGTGGCCGCCCTCCGTGGCCAGGCGGTGGCGGAAGCGGGTCCACTTCGCCGAGGAGCCGATCAGGCCGATCGAGCCCAGTCCCGGGGTGCGCAGGGCGGCGTCGCACAGGGCCGCGTCCTCCGCGTGGTCGTGGGTCATGATCAGGACGTGGGCGCCACGCGGGAGTTCGGCGAGCACCGTCTCCGGGAGCAGCGGGGTGTGGTGGACGTGGACCTGCGCCACCGGGTCCGCCAGCACGCCGAGGCGTTCCTCGGTGAGCATGTCGGGACGGCTGTCCGTCAGGTGCAGGTCGAGATTGTGCCGGGCCAGGATGCGCGCCAGCTCCAGCCCGACATGCCCGACGCCGAAGACCGCCACCGCCTGGACCACCGGCAGCGGTTCGAGGAGGACGGTCACCGCCCCGCCGCAGCACTGCACGCCGTGCTTGCCGGTGACCTTGTCGTTCAGGGCGAACTCCATCAGTTCCGGCTCCGGGTCGGCCGCGCCGTTCAGCTCGCGCGCCCGGTCGATGGCGACGGCCTCGATATTGCCGCCGCCGATGGAGCCCCAGGTCTCGGTCCGCCCCACGACGAGCTTGGCGCCCGCCTTGCGGGGCGCGTGGCCGCGTACGGTCGCGACGGTCACGAGCACCCCGGGTTCCCGGTGTGCCCGCAACCGCGCGACCGCGGCCACCCACGTCATGTCAGGCATGGCTCAGCGCGGGCGTGTCCGTGTCCGTGGACGACCCGCCGTCGCCCTCGCCTTCGCCCTCGCCCGGCTTCGGACGGGCGTCCCGGGCCGCCTCGATGGCCCAGAACACGGCCTCCGGCGTCGCGGGGGCGCCCAGCTCCAGGCTGACGCCCGCCGGCCCGAACTCCGCCGCGGCCTGCCGCAGGGCCTCCCGTACCGAGAAGGCCAGCATCAGCGGGGGCTCACCGACCGCCTTGGACCCGAAGACCGCCCCCTCCTCCGTGGCGTTCTGCATCAGCGTCACATGGAACTCCTCGGGCATCTCCGAGAAGCTGGGCAGCTTGTAGGTGCTCGCCGCCTGCGTCAGCAGCCGCCCCCGGTGCGGGCCGTCGCCGCTGTCCCAGCGCATGTCCTCCAGCGTCAGCCAGCCCGCGCCCTGCACAAAACCGCCCTCGACCTGGCCGATGTCGATCAGCGGGGACAGGCTGTCGCCGACGTCGTGCACGATGTCCACGCGCCGGATGCGGTAGGCGCCGGTGAAGCCGTCCACCTCCACCTCGCAGGCGGCCGCGCCGTAGGAGAAGTACTTGAACGGCGAGCCCCGGAAGGACTTCGCGTCCCAGTGCAGCCCCTCGGTGCGGTAGAAACCGGCCGCCGACAGCTGCACCCGCTGGAAGTACGCCGTCCGCACCAGATCGTCCCAGGCCAGCTCCTTGTCACTGCCCAGCACCCGGGCGACGCCCTCCACGATGCGCACGTCCGCGGCGTTCGCCCCGAGCTGCGAGGCGGCCACCTGGAGCAGCCTAGTACGCAGCTGCTCGCAGGCGTTCTTCACGGCCGCGCCGTTCAGGTCGGCCCCGGAACTCGCCGCGGTCGCCGAGGTGTTGGGCACCTTGTCGGTCCGCGTCGGCGCCAGCCGGACCTTGGGCAGCGGGATCCCGAGCGTGGTCGCGGCCACCTGGAGCATCTTGGTGTGCAGGCCCTGGCCCATCTCCGTGCCGCCGTGCGTGATCAGGACCGAGCCGTCCTTGTAGATCAGCACCAGCGCGCCGGCCTGGTTGAAGGCGGTCAGGTTGAAGGAGATGCCGAATTTGATACCGGTCAGCGCCAGCCCCCGCTTGGTGTGCGGGTGCGCGGTGTTGAAGGCCGCGATCTCCTGCCGGCGCGCGGCGATCCCGGCGTCCTCCTTCACCTGCTGCCAGACGGCGGAGATCCGCTCGGCCTGGGTGACGGGCTGCCCGTACGGCGTGGTCTGGCCCTGGCCCGGCCGGTAGAAATTGCGCTCGCGCAGCTCCATCGGGTCCAGGCCGAGCAGGGGCGCGCAGCGGCCGAGGATGTCCTCCATCACCAGCATGCCCTGGGGGCCGCCGAAGCCGCGGAAGGCCGTGTTCGAGACCTTGTTGGTCTTGGCGATACGGCCGGTGACGCGGGCGTGGGGGATCCAGTACGTGTTGTCGATGTGGCACAGGGCGCGCGCCACCACCGGCTCCGACAGGTCCAGGCTCCAGCCGCCGTCCGCCGTGAGTGTGGCGTCCAGGGCCTGGATACGGCCCTCCGCGTCGAAGCCGATCCGCCAGGACGCGTGGAAGCCGTGCCGCTTGCCCGACATGGTGAGGTCCTGCGTGCGGTTGAGCCGTACCCGGACCGGGCGGCCCGTCAGCCGGGCGCCGAGCGCGGCGACGGCCGCGAAGCCGTGCGGCTGCATCTCCTTGCCGCCGAAGCCGCCGCCCATCCGCAGGCACTGCACGGTCACCTCGTGGCTGTGCAGCCCGAGGACGTGCGCGACGATCTCCTGGGTCTCCGAGGGGTGCTGGGTGCTGCTCTGGATGAACAGCTGCCCGTTCTCGTCGACGAGCGCCAGCGCGGCGTGCGTCTCCAGGTAGAAGTGCTCCTGGTCGGAGAACTGGAACTCGCCGCTGAACACGTGCGCCGAATCCTGGAAGCCCGCGTCGGGATCTCCGGTCTCCATCACGGGCCGCGCCCCGTGGAAGCTCTCCGCCGCGATCGCCTCCCGCAGGGTGATCAGCGAGGGCAGCTCCTCCAGCTCCACCTCCACCGCCTCGGCGCCCAGCCGGGCCGCCTCCAGGGTCTCGCCGAGCACCCAGGCCACCGCGTGGCCGTGGAACATCACCTCGTCGGGGAAGAGCGGTTCGTCGTGCTTCATACCGGCGTCGTTGACACCCGGTACGTCGGCGACGGTCAGCACCCGCACCACCCCGGGCACGGCCAGCGCGGGACCGGTGCGCAGCGCGGTGATCCGGCCGCGGGCCTTCATCACCTGCACCGGGTAGGCGTGCAGTACGTCCTTGGTGCGGTGCACCAGGTCGTCGGTGTACAGGGCCGCACCCGTGACGTGCAGCGTGGCGCTCTCGTGCGGCAGGGCGACGCCCACCACGGGCTTCTCGGGCCGCTCGGACAGTTGGCTCATGACGACACCGCCTCGGTGGTCTGTGCGTACAGCTTGAGCAGGCTCTGGCCGAGCATCGCGGAGCGGTACTCGGCGCTGGCCCGGTGGTCGTTCATCGGCGTGCCCTGGGCCCGCAGGATGCGGGCCGCCGCCTCCACGGTCTCCGCCGTCCAGGGCCGGCCCTCCAGTGCCGCCTCGGCGGCGAGTGCGCGGATCGGGGTGGCGGCCACGCCGCCCAGGCCGATACGGGCCTTGCGGACCGTGCCGTCCGCGATGTCGAGGGCGAAGGCGACCGCGACGCTGGAGATGTCGTCGAAGCGCCGCTTGGCGATCTTGTGGAAGGCCGTGACCGGCGACAGCGGCAGCGGGATCCGCACCGCGCGGATCAGCTCACCGGGGCGGCGTACGCTCTGCCGGTAGCCGGTGAAGTAGTCCGCGAGGGGGACCTCCCGCTCGCCGTCGGCATCGGCCAGCACGAGCGACGCCTCCAGCGCGAGCAGCACCGGCGGGCTGTCGCCGATGGGGGAGCCGGTGCCCAGATTGCCGCCGAGGGTCGCGCTGTTGCGGATCAGCCGGGAGGCGAACTGCGGGAACAGCTGCGCCAGCAGCGGGACGTCGCCGTCGAGGCGGCGCTCGATCTCGGTGAGGGTCTGGGCCGCGCCGATCTCGATGTGGTCGGACGCGGTGCGCAGCACCCGCAGTTCGGGCAGCCGGTCGACGGCGATCACACAACCCTCGCGGCGGGAGCGGATGTTCACCTCCACGCCCCAGTCGGTGCTGCCCGCGACGACCACCGCACCGGGGCGCTCGCGCAGCAGTGCGGTCGCCTCGGCGAGGGTGGCCGGGCGCAGGAACTCGGCGTCGTCCTGCGCGTACGCGGTGGCGGCCGGCTCCGGCGGGGACTGCTCGCGGCGCCGCGCCAGCGCGTCGTCCTCGGCGGGCGCGCCGACGGCGAACGCGGCGTCGCGGATGGGACGGTAGCCGGTGCAGCGGCAGAGGTTGCCGCTGAGGGCGTGCAGGTCGAAGCCGTTGGGGCCGTGCTCGGCGTCGGTCTCGGCGGCCTCGGCGGTCTCCGCGGACGCGGCCTCGGAACCGGCGTGCGCGCACCGGTCGGGCCGGTAGTACTCGGCGGCCATGCTGCAGATGAACCCCGGTGTGCAGTAGCCGCATTGGGAGCCGCCGCGGACAGCCATCTCCTGCTGTACGGGATGCAGCGCGACCGGCGTGGCGCCCCCGCCGGTGGCCAGGCCCTCGGAGGTGACGACCTCCTGGCCGTCGAGTGCCGCGACGGGCACCAGGCAGGCGTTGACCGCCACCCAGTCGGTGGGGCTGTGCACGCCGGGACGGGCCACGAGGACCGAACAGGCCCCGCATTCACCCTCCGCGCAGCCCTCCTTGGTACCGGTGAGGCCGCGCTCGCGGAGGAAATCCAGCACCGTGGTGTGCGGTGCCGCCGGGGAAATCGGGGTTTCTCGCCCGTTGACCGTGATCCGTGCCGCTACCATGACGCGCCCTCATTTCCGCGCGCGGTCGCCATGACTGTACTGGTCGCCAAACTGGTCGCCATTTTTTGAAGCTTTCTCTTTCGGCGGTCGCGGCACCCGGGGCCCGCGCGCGAACGCATCGGCACGCGACGGCGTGCCGTAAACGGTACAGAGAGAAGAAGGTTCCGGGGCCTCGACGCGGCACTCCGGCAGGAGGGGAAGGTGGAGAAGGGACGGCTGCTCAGCAGCCGTGCGCCACACGACCCGGGGCCCAGGCGACCTGGTGGGCGAGGCGAATCGAGCCGGAGAGGGTGGACATCCGGTTTCGCCTCCTTCAGGCAGCTCACGAGTGGGTGCGCTTGAAGTTACGTCGCGGTGGGTTCATCGGTCAAGCAGATGTTGAGTGGATTCTACGAAGGCCCGTGTTTCCGGGGGAGCGGCATTCGTATCGGAAACCACTGGCCCCATCCGCCCCCATGGTTCGGGGACCACCGCCCGCGATCGGACGATGGTCCCCGAAGCCGCTCCTACGGACCTCTACCGCCAGTCGTCCCAGGGCGGCGGCGGCATCTCCTCCGGGTCGAAGGGCGGCTCCTCGTCATCCGGTACGCCGGCCTCCGCGGCCGGGGCGGAGGCGGAAGCGGCGGATCCGGCCGCGGGCGAGGGCGCGGACCCGGTCGCGGAGGCGGGGGCCGAGCCGGGCGCGGGCACCGCCGCCGGAGCCGCCGAGCCGCCACCGCACTCCGCCAGCGTGTCGAGGACCCCCTGCGCGTACTTGGCCAGCTTGGCCTCGCCGACACCGCCGATGGTGCCCAGCTCCTCCACCGTGCCGGGCAGCCGCGTCGCGATCTCCCGCAGCGTCGCGTCGTGGAAGACGACATACGCCGGTACGCCCTGCTCCTTGGCCGTCCCGGCCCGCCAGGCGCGCAGCGCCAGGAAGACGGGCTCGGCCGCCGCCGGCAGGTCGACCGGCACCTTGGAGCCCTTGCCGGAACGCGAGCCGGACTCCTTGCGGGCGGCAGGCGCCTTCTCCTTCCGCATCGGGACGCTGCGGCGCCCGCCCAGCACCTCGCCGCTCTCGTCCGTCAGCACCAGCGTGCCGTAGTCGCCCTCCACCGCCAGCAGCCGCTGCGCCAGCAACTGCCGTACGACACCCCGCCACTCCGCGGTCCCCAGGTCCGCGCCGACCCCGAACACCGACAGCCCGTCGTGGTCGAACTGGATGACCTTGGCCGTCTTCTTGCCCTGGAGGATGTCGATGATCTGGCCGGCCCCGAACTTCTGCCGCCGCTCCTTCGCCAGCCGCCACACCGTGGACAGCAGCTTCTGCGCGGGGACCGTGCCGTCCCAGGACTCGGCCGGGGTCAGGCAGGTGTCGCAGTTGCCGCAGGGGGTGCCCGCCTGCCCGAAGTACTCCAGCAGGCGCACCCGGCGGCAGTCGACCGTCTCGCACAGCGCGAGCATCGCGTCCAGGTGCATGCCCAGCGAGCGGCGGTGCGCCTCGTCCCCCTCGGAGCCGTCGATCAGCTTGCGCTGCTGGACCACGTCCTGCAGTCCGTACGCCAGCCAGGCGGTGGCCGGCTCGCCGTCGCGCCCGGCACGGCCGGTCTCCTGGTAGTAGCCCTCGACGGACTTCGGGAGGTCGAGATGGGCGACGAAGCGCACATCGGGCTTGTCGATGCCCATGCCGAAGGCGATCGTGGCGACGACCACCACCCCGTCCTCCCGCAGGAAGCGCGCCTGGTTCTCCGCGCGCGTCCGGGCGTCCATCCCCGCGTGGTACGGCACGGCGTCGATGCCCTGCTCCGCCAGGAAGGCGGCGGTCTTCTCCACCGAGGCGCGCGAGAGGCAGTAGACGACGCCCGCGTCCCCGGGGTGCTCGGTGCGGATCAGCTCCAGCACCTGCTTGGCCGGGTTGTCCTTGGGGACGATGCGGTACTGGATGTTCGGCCGGTCGAAGCTCGCGACGAACTGCCGGGCCTCCTCCAGGCCGAGCCGCGTCACGATCTCGGCATGCGTGGCCCGGGTGGCCGTCGCGGTCAGCGCGATCCTCGGGACCTTCGGCCAGCGGTCGTGCAGCATCGACAGGGCCAGGTAGTCCGGCCGGAAGTCGTGGCCCCACTGGGCCACGCAGTGCGCCTCGTCGATCGCGAAGAGCGACACCTTGCCCCGGTCCAGCAGCCGCTGGGCGCTCTCGGTGCGCAGCCGCTCGGGGGCCAGGTAGAGCAGATCCAGCTCGTCGGCGAGGAACGCCTGCTCGACGGCCTGCCGCTCGTACGGATCCTGGGTGGAATTGAGGAATCCGGCCCGCACGCCGAGCGCGGTCAGCGCGTTCACCTGGTCCTGCATCAGCGCGATCAGCGGGGAGATCACGACTCCCGTGCCCTCTCTGACCAGCGCCGGGATCTGGTAGCACAGCGACTTGCCGCCACCGGTCGGCATCAGGACGAGGGCGTCGCCGCCGCCGACGACCTGCTCGATGATCTCCTGCTGCTCGCCGCGGAAGGAGCTGTATCCGAACACGCGGTGCAGGACCTGCAGAGCGTCGGAGATGTCGGGTGAAGTGTCCGGTAGGGCCATTCACGAAGCCTATCGGCCCCCGCCGACACGCCCGTGCCGTCCGCCCGAACCTGTGGACAACCTCACCACGCGGGCGGTGGCCGGCGCTGAGGCTCAGCCCTGCCGGGACGGCAGTCCCGCCGAGCCCAGCGCGGTCCCGGCCAGCGCCGCGAGAGCGACCGCGACCAGGCGGGACTCCTCCGGCGGCAGCGGACGGTCGGGGTGGGCGTCGAGCAGGAAGCGGCCCCGGGAGCGGCCCGCCCCCACGACGGGCAGCTCGGTCTCGCCGTCGGGCCAGGTGACGTACTCGACGAGCCGGCCCCCGTCGTCCAGCCAGAGCCCGCCGTCGTGCTGCATCCGCGGCCGGTGCGCGGTCGCCGGGCCCGCCTCGAAGCGGCAGCCGCGCAGGCCGAGCAGCCCGACCAGCTCCCGGCGTACGTGCTCGACCAGCGCCTCCGGCGACTCGGAGTCCTCCGCGAAGCGCGTCGCGGCCCGCAGGGTGGTCAGGTGGGCCGACCCGGACACGGCCACCGCCCGCATCCGCCGGGCCCGCACCGCCAGCTGCGACACGATCAGGCCGACGGCCAGCAGCAGGACCGAGGTCCCCAGGTCACCGCCGTCGGCGATGGTGAAGCGCTGGTAGGGCTCGATGAGGAAGAAGTCGTACCAGGCGGCCGCGGACAGCGCGGCCAGCGCCCCGGCGGACCGGGTCCCGGAGGCGGCCACGGCCACCACCACGACGACCATCACCAGCGCGGCGTTCGCGGCGGTGAGGCCGGCCCGGAAGGGCACGAGCGCGAGCGCGACGAGAAAGGGCGCCACGAGCGCCGCCACCAGCGCGGCCCCGTCATGCAGCCGATACCCGGACATACCCCACCTCCTCCCTCCACTGTCCCCCGCCCCACCGCCACCCGCACACGGTGCCCGTACGCGATGCCCGCCCGGCCCGCCCCGGCCGGTCAGCGGGCCCAAGCCGGACCGGGGGCCGGGATCCGTTCGAGGACGCCGCCCGCGAAGACGTCGTACAGCGGCAGCGTCTCCAGATGGACATAGCCGATATGGCAGTCGCACACCGCCAGCGGGCAGGCGCGCGGGCGCAGGGCCGCGCGGTAGGAGCCGTCGTAGAGATTGCCCAGCTCCGCCTTCACGAAGTGGCAGCGGCGCACCGTCCCCTCGCCGTCCACCGAGATCACCGACTCGCCCGTCCTGCAGGGCAGCCCGGCCGAGCGGTGCGGATGGCGGCTGTACCCGAAGAGGGGGTCCAGCGCGGCCCACTCCGCGGCCTCGGCGTCGGTATACGTACGGCCCTCGGCGGCGTTGATCCACAGGTACACCTCCGGCGGCAGCGCGGCCCGCAGCCGCCGTGCCTCCGCCAGGTGCTCGGGCAGCCCGACGACGCCCACGCTGTAGCGGATCCCGCCCTCGGCCAGCTCCCCGCAGCGGGCCAGGAACCGGTCGAACGGCGTCTGCCCCGGGTGGTAGGTGCACCAGAGCGCCAGCTTGTCCCGGTCCGCCTCGGCGGTCCAGCCGGTGCGGCAGCTCAGATTGGTCTGGATCGCGACCCGCCGTATGTGCGGGAGGTGCGACAGCTCCACCAGCGTGCGCCGGTACCAGGAACGCACCAGCCCCTCGCCCCACGGCGTGAACAGCACCGACAGCCGGTCCCCGGTGTTCGCCGCGGCCCACCCCGCGAACCGCTCCAGCGCCGCCCGGTCCGCCACCAGCTGCGCCCGGCTGTCCCGCCGCTTGGCGAAGGGGCAGTAGGGGCAGTCGTAGTCGCAGGAGGCCAGCGGGCCCCGGTACAGCAGGGTCAGGTCCATGCCGTCCGCCGCCGCTGCCGCGTCCCCGGGCGTCACTTGCGCTCGTACGCGGCCATCGCGGCGCGCACCTCCGGCGAGAACAGCGCCGGACCCACCGCGTCCGAATGCGCCAGGCCCTCGGGGGTGAGCCGCAGCAGCCCGGCCCGCTCCTCCGTCCAGCCGCGGGCCTCGAAACCGGCCAGCTCCGCCGGGAAGTCCTCCCGGGGGAGGCTGCCGAACCGCTCCCGGTACTCGGCCACCGGCAGGCCCGCCGCCTGGAGCAGCGACTGCATGAGGTGGCGGCGCCTCGCCTCGTCCCCGTCGATCCAGCGGCCGTACTCGGCGCGGGCGAAGTCCGCCCGCGGCCGGGCCACGTAGTCGTCGACGATCCCGCGGATCTCCCGCATGTCCACGGCGTAGTCGAAGGAGTAGTGCAGCTCGGAGGTGTAGGAGCGGGCTCCGCAGCCCAGTCCCACCATGCCGTCGGTCTGGCAGGCGTAGTCGTCCGCGGCCGAGGCGGGGGCGTCCGGGAGGCGGAACATCCGCATCGACACCTGCTCGTACCCGGCGGCCAGCAGATGGTCGCGGCCCGCGCGGTACAGCCGCAGCCGCTGCTCGTCCCAGGCCGCGGCGGGCTCGTCGGGGCGGCGGCCCAGGCCCGTCAGCGGACGCACGTACAGCGGGTAGAGGTACAGCTCCTCCGGGCGCCAGGCGAGGGCGGCGTCGAGGGAGTACCGCCAGCTCTCCTCGGTCTGGCCGTCGATGCCGTAGATCAGGTCGATGTTCAGTACGGGTATGCGCGCGTCCCGGACACGGCCCAGCGCCGCCTCCACCTCCGCGCGCTTCTGCGGGCGGACCGCGGCACGCGCCTCCTCGGGCACGAAGCTCTGCACGCCCAGGCTCAGCCGGGTCGCGCCCCGGTCGGCGAGCACGGCGAGCCGGTCCGCGGTGGCCGTGGACGGGGACGCCTCCACCGACAGCGGGACGGCCCGCAGATCGGCTCCCGCGGTCTTCTCGGCGATGTCGCAGAGACGTTCCAGCTCGGCGGCGGTCAGGAAGGTCGGGGTACCGCCGCCGAAGGCCGCCGCCGCGTAGCGCGGCTCCGTCCCGCCGGGGCCGCTGAGCGCTTCGCGCACCGCTCCGGCCTGCCGCTCCAGCGCGTCGAGGTAGGCGGTGGTCAGGCCCTCGGGGGCGCCGATCCGGGTGAAGAGGTTGCAGAAACCGCAGCGGACCTCGCAGAACGGTATGTGCAGGTAGAGGGAGAGGGCGTCCTTCGCCTGCCCGGCCCACAGCTCGCGCAGCGCGGGCCGCTGCGGCAGGGCGCGGTAGGCCGTCTTGTGCGGATAGGCGTAGACGTAGTGCTCGTACGGGCGGACGGCAGGGGCTGTCACGGTCGTCATCGGGCACTCACCTCTGCCTGCGCCTGCGCCTGCGCCTGCGCCGCCGCCGTCCGCGGTTCGAGGAAGAACTGCGCGTACGGAACCGTCCAGACCGCCTCGTGCGCGAGCCGGTGACCCGTGTATCCGTCGTCCCCGTAGGTGGTGCCGTGGTCGGAGCAGACGACGGCGAAGCAGCGGCGCCGTGAGCGCATCGCGTCGAAGAGCCGGCCGATGTGCCGGTCCACATACTCCAGGGCGGCCGCGTGGGACTCCCACGAGTCGCCCGCGTCGGCCGTCGCGCCCTCCAGGTGGAACCAGTTGGGCTGGTGCATCGCCGAGACGTTCAGGAACAGGAACAGCCGCCGCTCGGCCGGAAGCCCGGCCACCACCCGCTCGGCACACGCCACCTGCGCCTCGAAGGAGTTCGGGGACGCCACCCCGAACTCCGGCTCCCAGTGGCTCTCCTGGAAGAGCCCCGGCAGTACGGAGCCCAGCGCGCCCTGCCGGTTGAAGAAGCCGACACCGCCCACGCACACGGTCCGGTACCCGGCCCCGGCCAGCCCCGACACCAGGTCCGGGGTGTCGAACACCCAGGTCGGTCCGGCCGTGGTCTCGCTGCCCGCGAACCGGGCGGCGAACAGCCGCGGGTGCGGTCCCGGCGGGGCGGGCGTCGGCAGGAACCCGGCGAACATCGCCTGGTGGGAGGCGTACGTGAAGTTGCCCGGCGCGTGCCGGCGCTCCCAGGTGCCGCCGGGCAGATGCGCGGCGAGGTGCGGGATGCGGCCCTCGGCCGCCAGCTGGGCGGCGACGTCGTGGCGGAGGGTGTCGAGGGTGACGAGCAGCAGGTCGTCGCGGCCGACGACCTCGTTCATATCAGGCATGTCAGGGGCGGGGGCATGTGGCGCGTGGTGCATGGGGGTCCTGTCGGGCGGATGGGAGTACGGCGTCCAGTTGGGCCGCATAGGTGTCGAGTCCGGCGGCGGTCGTGCCGGGGAGCCCGGTCAGACCGGGCAGGAGGTCGCCGAAGGCGTTGACCTCGCCGACGGCGAACCGGCGCCAGCCGGTGGCGGGCAGCAGGTCCACGCCGACGCACAGGGTGGCCGGGAACGCCGCCGCGGCCCGCTCGCAGACGGCGAGGGCGTCGTGCTCCCAGCTGCCGCCCGCCGCGCCGACGGCGGCGACCGCCGCGTCGAGGTCGCCGCGGGCGCCGCCGAGGTGCAGGTTCGTCATCGGGCCGGGCGCGGTGCGGACCACGGCATGCGTGGCCCGGCCCGCGACGGTCACCACGCGCAGGTCGGCCGAGCGGCCCCGCTGGGACGCCTTGGGCAGCCAGCGCTCCACATGCAGTCCGTCCGGGGCGAGCGCGTCGACCACGGCGCCGATCACCCGCTCGTCCTCGTACCGGCGCACGTGGAGCGAGTTGTGCAGGGCGCCGGAGGGCAGGCGCTCCACGGAGGTGGTCGCCCGGACCCGGCCGCCGGGGCCCGACTCCAGGGCCAGTACCCCGGAGGCGGAGGACCCGTGGGCGAGCTTGACGAACATCCGGCGCAGCCCCGGCCGCGCCAGCAGCTCCCGTACGTCCGCCCAGCCGCGCACCGGCGGCGCGGCGGGCCCGGAGGTCGGCGAGGGCGGCACCGGCAGCCCGGCCCGCTCCAGCACCTGGTGGCAGCGCCGCTTGTCGAAGAGGACGCGGAGGTCCGCCGGGCCGGTGAGCAGCCGGCCCCCGGCCTCCGCGACGGCGCCCGCCACCGCGTCGACGGCTTCGGTGAACCGGCGGTACCAGCGCCCCGTCCCTTCCACCCGGGTGGGATCGGACACCCCGCGCAGCAGCCGCTCGACCTCGGGATCCTCCCCGGGCGAGTCGATCCGTACGGTCTCCCCGGCGTGGAACACGGCCCCGCCGTCCAGGACCTCGCGCCAGGCCACCACCCGGGCGGGCGGCAGCCCGCGGGCGCGCACGGCCTCCTGGAAGAGCGTCACGCGCCGGCCCGCCGGATTGCCGACGACCGCGAGCGGGGCAGCGCTCATTCCGCCACCGCGGTGTAGCGGTCCCGGGCCCCGCCCTTGTCCACGTTGCGGTCCGAGAGGTCCACCTCGACGCCGTACGGCGAGAGCGCCGCGACGAGGCGTTCCTCGAACGGCGGGCTGAGGAAGTGGTGGTGCAGGTCGAGCTTGTCCAGATGGGTGAGGGGCTGGCCCTCCAGCAGGGCCGTGACACCCTCGTCCCCGAGCGTCCCCATCGACAGGTCCAGCACCTTGAGCCGGGCCACGACGGGCGCGCCGGCCAGCGCGGCGGCGATCTCGTTCTGGATCTCGCTGTTGCGCAGGGCGAGGCGGCGCAGCGCCGGCAGCCGTACCCCGGTCAGGATCGGCTCCAGGTCGGAGACATCGGTGTCCGCGCCGTACCAGGAGGTGCCCAGCCAGATGTCGAGATCGTCCAGCGCGGGCAGCTCGCAGGCGGCGACGGCGCGCACGACCTCCCGCGACAGGCCGCCGGTCTCGATCCGCAGGACGCGCAGCGCCCGGTGCTCCACCGGGCGCAGGACCAGGCCCTCACCGCCGCGTACGCCCAGCTCCTCCAGCGCGGGATAGGCGTCCAGCAGCGGGGTCACATCCGACTGGTTCAGCCAGGAGATCTCGCACTGCTCGTACGTGACGTCGCCGACGAACAGCGCCCGCAGCGCCGGGAAATCACCCGCCGCCTTCACCAGCGCCTCGATCACCGCGGCGTTGGAGGTGTCGTACGCCTCGTCCCAGCCGCCGACGATCACCGCGCGGACCTGCCGGGTGTCCACGGCCTCGGTGAAGCGGGCGAAGACCTGCTGCCAGTCCTCCTCGCTGTCGTAGACCTCGGCGGAGATCCGCCAGGCCACGGAATCCGCCGCGGGGAGCTGCGCCGCGGTGTCGGGCTCGGGGAAGTCGAAGGCAGGCAGGCCGCCGAACTCGCCGAGGTGTTCCGAGATGGTCATGCCGCGCTCCTGGTGTGGCCGGTTCCGACGGTGCGACACCAGTTCTACCAAGCGGCACCGACACCGCCGTCCACAGGTGGCCGCGGCCGGTCCCGCGCCGTTGTCAGACCCGGCGCTTAGCGTCGTACTCATGACCGGTCCGCGGGGGCCGGCGGGGAGGGGGAGTGCCATGTACCGGCAGGGGGACGTGCTGATCGTGCCCGTCGCGGAGGAGGCCGTTCCGGCACATGCGGTGGAGGCCGCGGGGGACGAGCGGGACGCCCGGGGGCGGCTGGTGCTCGCCCTCGGCGAGGTCACCGGGCACGCGCACGCGGTGCGGGGACCGGGCCGCCTGGTCCGGGAGGGCGGCCCCTTCGGCCCGATGCTGCTGCATCTGCCGCAGGGCGGCCGGGTGGTGCACGAGGAGCACGCGGCGATACCGCTGCCGCAGGGCTGGTTCCGGGTGATCCGGCAGCGGGAGTACATCCCGGGCGCGGTACGCATCGTGGCCGACTGACGGGGCGCGGCAGGGCGGGGCGGGGCCCGGGAGGAGCGGGACATGGAACGACGGGGAGGGGTGCGGGACGACATGGAGCGGGACGGGATGAAGGACCACACGGGGTACGGGGCGCAGGTGCGGGCGGTCGGCATGGACGCGGGCACGGGCACGGACTTGGGCACCGGCGCGGGCATCGGCGCGGGCGCGCCGGGCGGGTGGCGGGCGGTGGCTGCGGCGACCGGGGGTGCCGACCGGGCCGCCGCCGAGGCGGGTATCCGGCTCGCCTACCGCAGTGCGGGCCACGCCGAGCCCGCCCGGGTCCTGTGGGCCGACTCCCCGCGGGCGGCCGTCGCGCTGCTGCGGGAGCTCACGGACCGCGGACGGAGCCTGCGCGAGGAGATCCGTACGCGCCCCTGGGCGGCGGAACGCGAGCGGGCCCAGCGGGAGCTGGGGTCCGCCGGCTACAGCGCCCTGTGGGCCACCACCGGTGCCCCGCTCTGGGAGGGCACGCGGGCCCTGGCCGACCGGATCAGCGCGGGCGTGACGGACGAGCTCGGGGACGGGCCGGAGATCCGGCTGCTGCTGCTCGACGCCGTCCTCGGCCAGCACGACGCGCCCTGGCTTGCCGCCCTCGCGGCCCGCGGCACACGGCTCGACGGGCTCGCGGCGGCGGCCCGCGCCGGCGGCTGGTGGTGGCCGTACGAGAACGTGGCCGTCGCCTGCGAACGCCCGGTGGAGCTGCACCGGGACGAGGCCGGCCGCCTCGACCGCGGGGACGGCCCGGCCCTCGCCTTCCCCGACGGCTTCGCCCTGTACGCATGGCGCGGCATGCCGGTCTCCGCGAACTTCCTGGCCCTGCTGCCGCGGCTGACGGCCGAGCGCATCCGCAACGAGACCAATGCCGAACTGCGGCGCGTGATGCTGGAGTTCTTCGGCTACGACCGCTACCTCGCGGAGTCCGGCGCCCGGCCCGTGCACCGCGACGAGTGCGGCAGCCTCTGGTACATACCGCTCGACGGGGACGAGGACGTGATGATGGTCGAGGTCCTCAACTCCACCCCCGAGCCGGACGGCACCCACCGCACCTACTGGCTCCGCGTCCCCCCGACCACCGCGACCGCCCGCCAGGGCGTGGCCTGGACCTTCGGACTGACGGAGCAGGAGTACACACCCCTGCTCCAGACCTGAAAGAGTGTTTTGTCCGTGCACGGTGGTTCGCCGACTCGGGCGTGACGTGGGATCGGCGCGTGCCCAAGGTCGAGGGGGGAATGGAATGTTCACGGGGAGAACAGCGCGGCTGGTGGTCAGCAACGACGGCGAGGAACCGCTGGAGCTGACGGTGGAGCCCTGGGCGGACATCCACCACATCCCGCCGAAGGAGGGCTGTGTTGTCGTCACCCACTCGCCTGCGGGAGACGAAACGTGGGCCGGGACGTCGTACGGCGCCGAGCCGTTCGAGGTGCAACATCGGCCGGACTCGGTCACGGTGTGGGCGAACGGCCACTGCTTCCACCTCAGCGACACGCAGGGCAACGCGATCTACGCGAACGCATACGGGGGCGGGTGCCCCGCCGAGAACCCGGCCGGACGCTGAGTCGGCCCGCCGGGGATCCATCGTTCTCGGGGGCGTCAAGCCTGCGTATGCAAGGCGTTAAGGGGGCGTCAGGATCTCATCAGAAGGTCATATGGGTGTTTTGGGTGCGTACGCTGAGCCGGCCGCCGTCGCCGTCGACGGCCGGATCCCCATGCCGTACGACAGGAGCACCCCACGATGGCCACCCCTGCCCGCGGTCCGCGCCTGCGCGCGTGGCTGCTGGAAGGTCTGACCGACCGCCGTCACAAACAGCAGCAGCACCCCGAGACCGCCCACGAGGGCAAGCCCTGGTACCGGGTGATGTGCCTGACCGGACTCGACTACTTCTCCACCCTCGGCTACCAGCCCGGCATCGCGGCACTCGCCGCCGGTCTGCTCTCGCCGGTGGCGACGATCGTGCTCGTGCTGCTCACCCTCTTCGGCGCGCTCCCCGTCTACCGGCGGGTCGCCCAGGAGAGCCCGCACGGCGAGGGGTCCATCGCGATGCTGGAGCGGCTGCTGCCGTTCTGGAAGGGGAAGCTCTTCGTCCTCACCCTCCTCGGCTTCGCGGCCACCGACTTCCTCATCACCATCACCCTCTCCGCCGCCGACGCGACCGCGCACCTGGTGGAGAACCCGCACCTCACCAGCACCCTGGAGGGGCACGAGGTACTGATCACCCTGATCATGATCGCGCTGCTCGGTGCGGTCTTCCTCAAGGGATTCAGCGAGGCGATCGGCCTGGCGGTGGCCCTCGTGGCCGCGTACCTCCTGCTGAACGCGGTGGTGGTCGCGGTCGGCCTGTGGCAGGTCGCCACCACGCCGCACGTGGTGACCGACTGGTCCGAGGCGCTGACCACCCAGCACGGCAACCCGTTCATGATGATCGCCATCGCGCTCGTCGTCTTCCCCAAACTGGCCCTCGGCCTCTCCGGATTCGAGACCGGCGTCGCCGTCATGCCACACGTCCAGGGCAAGCCGGGAGAGGCCGCGCGGAACCCGGAGGGCCGGATCCGCGGCACCAAGAAGCTGCTCACCACCGCCGCGGTGATCATGAGCGTCTTCCTCATCTGCTCCAGCTTCATCACCACGCTGCTGATCCCCGCCGAGGAGTTCCGCTCGGGCGGCGAGGCCAACGGCCGCGCCCTCGCCTACCTCGCCCACGAACAGCTCGGCTCCGCCTTCGGCACCGTCTACGACGCCGCCACGATCCTGATCCTCTGGTTCGCCGGATCCTCCGCCATGGCCGGCCTGCTCAACCTGATGCCGCGCTACCTGCCCCGGTACGGCATGGCACCGCACTGGGCCCGCGCCCTGCGCCCGATGGTCATCGTCTTTACCCTCATCGCCTTCCTGGTGACCTGGATCTTCGACGCGGACGTGGACGCGCAGGGCGGCGCCTACGCCACCGGCGTCCTCGTCCTCATCACCTCCGCCGCCGTCGCCGTCACCATCGCGGCCCGCCGGGCCCGCGAACGCGGCTGGACCCTCGCCTTCGGCGCCATCTCCGCCGTGTTCGTCTACACCACCGGGGTCAACGTCGTGGAGCGGCCCGACGGCGTGAAGATCGGCGCCTGCTTCATCGCGGGCATCATGGCCCTCTCCCTGCTCTCCCGCCTCGCCCGCGTCTTCGAGCTGCGCGTCACGGACGTGGAACTCGACGAGATGGCCGAGCGGTTCATCCGGGACACCGCCACCCGCACCATCCGCTTCATAGCCAACGAACCCGACCGGCGCGACCGGGCCGAATACCGGGACAAGACCGACCAGATCCGCGCCGACAACGACATCCCGGCCGGGGACGACTTCCTCTTCGTGGAGGTCACGGTGCTCGACCCGTCGGAGTTCGAGGCGGGACTGCGGGTCCGGGGCGAGGTGATGCACGACCGCTACCGGGTCCTGACCCTGGAGTCCTCGTCCGTACCGAACGCGCTGGCCGCGCTGCTGCTGCACGTACGGGACACCACCGGGCAGCGCCCGCACGCCTACTTCGAGTGGACGGAGGGCAATCCGCTCAGGAACTTCCTGCGGTTCTTCCTCTTCGGGCAGGGCGAGGTGGCGCCGGTGACCCGCGAGGTGATCCGCGAGGCCGAACGGGACCGGGCGCGGCGGCCGCACGTCCACGTCGGCTGACTGGTGCAGGCGGGCGTCTGCGGGGCGTCAGGATCACCGCCCGCCGTGTCAGGAAGCCGTCAGGGGAGCGCCGCGCGGGCCCGGCCGGCCTTGTAATGGCCGGGTGAGGTCAACGCGAGCGGAGCGGGCAGGGAGGGACGCGTGCCGAAGGTAGTGGTGGGTGTCAGCGGGAGCCTGGGCAGTCTGGCGGCCCTCCACCGGGCCGCCGCCGAGGCGCGGCTGCGAGGAGCCGAGTTGCGTGTCGTACTGGCCTGGCAGCCGCCCGGGACCGGGCCGGGCGGCCGCGACTCCTGCGGGGTCGCGGCCGTCGCCCACTGCCGGGAAGCCGCCGTGGACGCCCTGCGCCGGAACCTCGACACCGCCTTCGGCGCCGGACGGCCCGGGGTCACCCTGGCCGGGTTCACCGTACGGGGCACAGCCGGGGCGGTGCTCGTCGACTGCGCCCGTGACCCGGAGGACCTGCTCGTCGTCGGTACGGGATCCCGCGGACCGCTGCGCCGCCTGGTGCGGCCCTCGGTGGCCCGCTACTGCCTCGCGCACGCCGCCTGCCCCGTGCTGACCGTACCCCCGTCCCCGCTCCGGGCCGCCTACGAGGAGGCGCACCGCCGCAACGCGTGGCGGCTGCCGCTGGATCCGCGGGAACTGGCCTGAGCGGACCGGGCGGTCAGGAGCCGGCCAGCCGGCGCTCGATGATCGCCTTGAAGTCCTCGTAGCCGCGCGGCGAGACCCGGACCCCGTCGACGAAGAACGTGGGCGTCCCCTGGACCTTGAGGCCCGCGCCGTCGCGCTGGTCGAGGGCGATGCGCTCGGTGGTCCCCGGCGCCGCGACATCGGCGTCGTAGCGGGCCATGTCGAGGCCGAGTTCCCGCGCGAAGCCGCGGAAGACGGCGTCCTTGGGCTCCCGGGCCTCGCCCCACTCGGCCTGGGTGGTGAACAGCTTGTCGTGCATCTCCGGGAACCGGCCCTGCTGGGCGGCCGCCTCCGCCGCGCGGGCCGCTCCCTGGCCGTTGCGGTGGCCGGGCAGCGGGAAGTAGCGGGCGACGAAGGTGACGCGGTCGCCGTACTCCTTCTTGAGCCGGTCCATCACGGGGTGGAAGGCGCCGCAGGACTCGCACTCGAAGTCCAGGAACTCCACCACGGTCAGCCGGCTCTGCGCCGGGTCGGTGAGGCGGTGGCTGTTCTCACGGACCGGGCGCGCGTCGGCGGCGGGGGCGGGGGGTGTGGCCGTCCGGCCGTCGGCGCCGTCGGCGGGGCGCAGGAGGAGGAAGGATCCCAGTCCGGCGGCGAAGGCGGCCACGAGGACGAGGAGGACGTAGAACTGCTTCTTCATGGTGGGGGTGCTTTCTGTGGGCGCGCGGCGGCTGCGGCTCGGAGCGGTCGGCGTCGCGCCGGTGGCGGCGCACGGTGTGCGCCATGGCGCCGCCGAGGGCCAGCAGACCGACGCCGAATCCGGCCCCGATGGCCTTGAGGCTGTTGGCCGCACGCTTGCCGTTCGTGACGGCGTTCCGTGAGAGGGAGGCGGCGGGGGCCGGTTCCGCTGTGGCCGAAGCCGAAGCCGAAGCCGAAGCCGAAGCCGCGGCCGATGCCGGTGTCGGCAGCAGCAGAACGGCCGCGGCCACGGGTACGAGGAGGCAGCGCGCCGCGGTCAGGGCGGCGCGCGGGTGGAAGACGCGCATGGCGGGAAGGGCTCTCCGGGAGGGAGGACAGGGGGACGCGCGGGCGAGCCCGCCCTTCGCGTCGGGCTGTCAGCTCGCGAGGGAGAAGCGGACCGGGGGAGCCCGGCCCGGGCGCAGCCGCACCGCGTGCACCGGCCGGAGCGCCGCGACCTCGGTGGCGGGGGCGCCCTCGGGCCCGTGCCCGGCGGGAACGGCCGCCGCCAGCAGCGGCAGCAGCGCGGCGAGCAGCCCCCGCGCGCGGTCCGCGACCGGCCGGCCGTGCCGCGCCAGGGCCTCGGGGGTGCCGAGCAGCCGGGCGGCGAGCAGCAGCGTCACGGCCTGCCCGCCCAGCAGCACCCCGGGGTCGGCGAGGCCCGTGCACGCGCCCGGCACCACGTAGCAGAGGTGATAGGCGGCCTGGGCGGCGGCGAACGCGGCCAGCACCTGGATGTCACTCAGCCGCCGCCGGCTCAGCGCCAGCCCGCCGGGCAGCGCCACGGCGCCCAGGATCCCGAGCACCACCGCCCCCGGCACATGCCCCCGCAGCAGCGCGTGCCCACCGACCGGCAGCAGTACGCACACCACCGCCAGCACGGCGACCCGCACCACACCACCGCGCAGGGCGGCGAGCGGACGCGGCGGGAGGGGCACGGGGGTCACTTTCGGCAGGCGGGACGGTTCCCCGCAGCGTACCCCGCACCCCTACGCGCCCTGCCCCCGCACCCGCCGACCCGACAGCACGCGGCGGTTCCGGCGCGGACGGAACGACCTCGGCAGCCTCGTCCGCCCGCCCGGCCCGCCGCCCCGCCTTTCTCCGTACGGTGTACACAGTGGCGGCCGCTTCGGCGGGACGGGGCCCCCGGCCCGGCATACGCTGGTTCGGGGGGCCGAGATCCGGGCGGCGACGCTTGCCGGAAGGGACGCCTCGATGGACGAGTACCCGCTGATCGAGAACCATGGCCTCATAGGCGATCTGCAGACCGCGGCGTTGGTGACCTCCGACGGGGCGGTCGACTGGTTCTGCTGCCCGCGCTTCGACTCTCCCAGCGTTTTCGGGGCCCTGCTCGACAAGGACAAGGGCGGCCACTGCACCGTCCGCCCGGCCCATGAGACGTACGCGACCAAGCAGTTGTACCTGCCCGACACCGCCGTCCTCGTGACCCGTTTCATGACCGAGGCGGGCGCCGGCGAGGTGGTCGACTTCATGCCCCTGACCGGCACCACGGTCACCGACCGGCACCGGCTGGTCCGCATGGTCCGCTGCGTACGCGGCAGCATGACCTTCGAGGTGGAGATCGCGCCCCGGTTCGACTACGGCCGCCTGCCCCACGAGCTGCACCTCTCGGAGACGGGGGCGGTCTTCGCCGCCGGCGGGACCACCCTCACCGTGCACACGGTCCGCGAACCGGAGGACGAACGCCTGGTCCAGCTCCGCGTCGGGGACGACCGCGACCTGCACCTCACCCTGCGCCTGGAGGCCGGCCAGCAGCGCGGCCTGATCCTGGAATCCGCCGCCGACGGGCCGCCCCGGCAGATGCGGGTGGCGGAGTACGAGGAGCTGTTCCACGAGACCATCCGCTTCTGGCGGTCCTGGCTGGGCATGTCCCGTTACACCGGGCGCTGGCGCGAGGCGGTGGAGCGCTCGGCGGTCACCCTCAAGCTGATGACGTACGCCCCGACCGGCGCGGTGGTCGCCGCCCCGACCGCGGGCCTGCCCGAACAGCTCGGCGGCGAGCGGAACTGGGACTACCGGTACACCTGGATCCGCGACGCCTCCTTCTCCGTGTACGCCCTGCTCGGCATGGGCTTCACGGAGGAGGCGAAGGCGTTCATCGGCTGGCTCGACGACCGCATCAAGGAACGGGCCGGCGGGGAGGGGGCGTCGGGCCCGCTGAACATCATGTACGCGGTGGACGGCTCCTCCGACCTCACGGAGGAGACCCTGGACCACTGGGAGGGCTACGAGGGCTCCTCACCCGTACGCATCGGCAACGGGGCCGCCACCCAGCTCCAGATGGACATCTACGGCGAGGCGCTGGACAGCATCGCCTTCGCCCACGGCCACGACATCCACCTCGGCTACCGCGGCTGGACGGGCGTGGTCCATGTCCTGGACTGGCTCGCCGACCACTGGGACACGGCCGACGAGGGCCTGTGGGAGACCCGCGGCGGCGCCCAGGACTTCACCTACGGCCGCGTGATGTCCTGGGTGGCCTTCGACCGCGCCCTGCGCCTCGCCGCGGCCGGCGGCCGCCCGGCCCCGATGCAGCGCTGGAGCGCCACCCGGGACCGGATCTTCGAACAGGTCATGGCCCGGGGCTGGAACGAGGGCCGCGGCGCCTTCGTCCAGCACTACGGCAGCGAGGTCCTGGACTCCTCCCTCCTGCGCATGCCGACGGTCGGCTTCCTGACCCCGCAGGACCCGATGTGGTCCTCGACCCTGGACGCGATGGAAGGGGAACTGGTCACGGACAGCCTGGTGTACCGCTACAACCCCGAGGCGTCCCCGGACGGCCTCCGCGGCTCGGAGGGCACCTTCTCCCTCTGCACCTTCATGTACGTGGACGCCCTGGCCCGCGCCGGCCGCATCGACCAGGCCCGCCTGGTCCTGGAGAAGATGCTCGGCTACGCGAACCACCTGGGCCTGTACTCGGAGGAAATAGACCTGACAGGCCGCCAACTGGGCAACTTCCCCCAGGCATTCACCCACCTGGCCCTCATCGACGCGGCCATCACCCTGGACAAATCCCTGAACCGCGACCGGTCCCCGGACTAGATCCCCCGCAGCGGGACCGCCCGGCGGGAGGTCCTCAGTCGGCGTTGCTTCTGTTGACGCCCAGGAGGGCCGGGTAGTAGCGGTGGATCGAGCCCTGGGGTTCGGTTTCCACGTAGACGTTCACCTTCGAGCGGTCCATCAGGGCCCGGGTCCGCGGGTCCGTGCGTTCCGCCGTGTAGACGGCGTTCTCGTCCGGGGTGCGGGTGGACTGCCAGGTTTCCCATGCGCTCCACAGGCGGTCCGCATCGCGGCGGGACCTTTCGGAGGTCAGGGGGCAGACGTCGTTGCTGCCCCAGGCGTACTCGCGCTTTCCGTCCTCGTCGCCCGTGCTCTCGCGTTGCGAGACGGCCGATTGCCGGGCGCCCGTGGCCGTCATCCACTGGTGGACCGTCGTCGCGCTCGGGCGTACGTCCGTCAGGCGCGTGCCGAGCTTCACCGTGAAGCGGTGCTTCGGGCTGTTGCGGTTCACCTCGAACGTCGGGGTGAAGCTGCTGGAGCAGGAGGTGACCGCGTAGACGAGGGTCGCGCCGCCGGGGTTGGTGATGACCTCCACCCGGTACTCCTCCCGCGGGCGGAACACGTGCTTCGTCAGACCGGAGTCGTCCTCGTCGGCGACCGGCACGAAGGAGGGGAGCGGGACGCGGTACGACGCCGGGCCGAGGGTCTTCGTGAAGCGTTCGATGGTGTGGCCGCCGCGCAGGGAGCTCAGCTTGCGGTATTCGGCCGGGCGCCAGTCCTCCGTCATCTTCCACACCACGTTCGAGGCCGTGATCAGCGTGCTCACGGCCGTGACGATGCTGGACACGAAGAGCACGACCACGACGGCCAGGTTGCGTCTGCTCAGGCCGTGTACGCGGCCCGCGAGCCCCCCGTCCCCCTCGGGCGCGCCGCCCGGCCCGCTCAGGCCCCGCCCCCCGGTTCCGGGCCGGCCTCGCCGCGGCGGAGGTCGGCGTCCGTCAGGGGTTCCAGGTCGCCGCGGGTGTCGAGCCGGTACAGGAGGGCCACCGCGGGGAAGACCAGGACCACCGCCACCGCCGTCACGATGACCAGCCAGTGCAGGGTGCTCGGCGCCCCCGCCGCCTCCGCGACCGTCAGCCGGCCGGGGATCAGGTACGGCCGCTGCGCCAGGCCCCACGCGAGGACCGCCGAGCCCATCACCACCACCGCCGACACCCGCGACCAGGCGCCGGAGGTGCGCGCCAGCAGCCAGGCCGTCACGGCGGTGGCCAGGATCGACAGGACGAGGAGCACGAGCCCCGCGCCATGGCTGAGGCCGTGCCACAGGTGCGGGGCGTCCGCGTGGGCGACGGCCAGCGTGACCACCCCGAGGACCGCGAGCACGGCCAGGGCCGCCAGCGCCCGCCGCCGGAAGTACGCGTGCAGGTCCGGGGCCCCGTAGCGCACGGCGTCCGCGGCGAGGAACACCGCCCCGAGCAGCGCCGTGCCGACGACGGCCAGCAGCCCGAAGAAGACGGAGGTCGGGTTGTACCAGGCGTGCGCCGTCGGCTCGATGCCCGGCCCGACCCGCCCCGAGGCGATCCCGCCCGCCGCGGCCCCGAGGAAGAAGGGGCTGAGGAGCGAGGAGACCGCGAACACCGCGCCGTAGATCCGCCGTCCGGCCAGCCTGCGCGTCGGCTTGCGCAGGGCGAAGCCGGCGCCGCGCAGCACGATGCCGATGGCGGCGAGCGCCAGGGGCAGCCACATCGCGGAGAACACGGTCTGGAAGAAGACGGGGAAGCCGGTCCACATGATGACCAGGACGAAGATCAGCCAGACGTTGTTGACCTCCCATACGGGGGCCATCGCATGGTCGATCAGCCACCGCGGGCGCTTGCCCCGCCCGGCCCCGCCCGCGGTCAGGTCCCAGAAGCCCGCACCGTAGTCCGTACCGCCGGCGCAGGTGTACGCGGCCACCGCGAGCAGCAGCACGAAGGCGATCAGGGTGGCGGCGCTCATGACCCGTCCTCCCGGCCCGCGACCGCCGACCGGGGGCCGTACGGAGTGCCCGTCTCCGGCACCTCCACCGCCACTGCCCCGGCACGGCCCCGCTCGTCCTCCTCGCGCCACCGCGTCCGCATCTTCAGCAGCACCGCCAGGAAGGACCCGAAGATGAACACGTACACCACCACGACCAGCCCGAACATGGCCCACAGCGTCCCGGACCGCGCCCCGGTCACCGCCTCGGCCACGCGCATGTTCTCGTAGACGATCCACGGCTGGCGGCCCACCTCCGTGGTGATCCAGCCGCATTCGACGGCGATCACGCTGGCCACCCCGGCGCAGGCGGCGCTGCGGTAGAACCACGGGGAGGCGGGCAGCCGGCGGCGCCGGAACCAGATGAACGCGTACCAGGCGACCAGCAGCAGGAGCACCGAGCCGATGCCCACCATGATGTCGAAGGTCCAGTGGATCAGGGTGGCCTGACCCACCGTCGGCCGGTCCGCCGCCGCCACGGACGACAGCCCGCGCACCTTCGTGTCCGGGCTGAAACCGGCCAGGATGGAGTCGAGTTGGGGGATCTTGATGCCGCCGGTGACGGTCCCGTCGGCATGCAGGCGGCCGAAAAGGTACTCCGGCACATGGGTGTCCGTGTTCCAGACGATCTCCATCGCCGCGAACTTCACCGGCTGCTTCTGGAACACCGCCCGCGCGATCGCGTCGCCCAGCATGAACTGCACCGGCGTGAACACCGCCGCGACCGTGAACGGGATGGTGAAGCCGAGCCGGTGGTAGCGGTCGCGGCGGCCGCGCAGCCAGCCGCAGGCGTACACCCCGGCCACCACGAACCCGGCCGTGACCAGCATCGCGACGACGAAGTGCCAGTACTGCGGCCCGAACATCGGCGTGAAGATGGCCTTGCGGATGTCCACGTCCACGGGGTTGCCCCCGGCGTCGAGCGTGAAGCCCCGGGGGGTGTTCATCCAGGAGTTGGCTGCCAGGATCCCGAAGGCGCCGAGCAGCGCGGCCGCCGGCAGCGGCAGCGCGAGCAGGAAGTGCGTCCGGGCGGGCAGCCGGCGCCAGCCGTAGAGGTAGATGGCGATCAGGACGGCCTCCAGGAAGAAGGCCCACGCCTCGACGCCGAAGCCGATCCCGAAGACATCGCCCCACCGCCCCATCAGGCCCGGCCACAGCAGGCCGAACTCGAAGGACAGCACGGTGCCGGTGACGACGCCGATCGCGAACTGCACCGCCATCACCGCCGACCAGCGGCGCGCCAGCAGCAGCGCGGTGGCGTCGCCGCGCCGCAGCCCGTAGCCGTGCATGATCAGGGTGATCAGCGGCAGGGCCACGCCCAGCGGCACCAGGATGATGTGCGAGGCCAGGGTGAAGGCCATCAGGGAGCGCGCCGGCAGCATCTGGGGTGGTGCGTCCGCCAGCAGGTGGAGCGTGGTGTGCATGGGTGCCTTTCGGGGGCCGGCGCGGAGGGGAGGTCAGCCGCCGGTGGCGAAGCCCGGGAAGAGGGTCATTCCGCCGTCCACGTAGAGCGTGGCGCCCACGACGTAGTCCATGAGGTCCGAGGCCAGGCCGACCGCCGCGTGCGCGATGTCCTCCGGATCGCCGACGCGCCCGTAGGGGATCAGCTGCAGGAGGTCCTGCTCGGCCTTTTCGGTGTCCCAGGCGCTGCGGTTGATGGGCGTCCGGATCGCACCCGGGGCGATCGCGTTGACGCGGATCTTCCGCGGGGCGAGCTCCTGCGCCAGGGTCTCCATCATCATCTGGACGCCGCCCTTGGAGGAGGCGTAGTTGACGTGCCCGGCCCAGGGGATGATCTGGTGCACCGAGCTCATGCAGATGATCTTTCCGGCGGAGCTGGAGACCTCCGGGACGACCCCGCGCCGCAGGAACTCCTTCGTGGCCTCGCGCGCGCACAGAAACTGCCCGGTCAGGTTGACGTCGATGACCTTCTGCCACTGGGCGAGGGTCATCTCCGTGAAGGCGGAGTCCCGTTGCAGCCCGGCGTTGGCGACGAGGATGTCGATGGTCCCGAACTCCTCGACCATGCGCTCCGTCATGGCCACCACCTGCGCCTCGTCGGAGACGTCCGCCTCGTACGCCGCCGCGCGCACCCCGAAGGAGGCGATCTCCTCGACGACCTTCTCGGCCTCCTCCCGCCCGGCCACGTAGTTCACCACCACGTCCGCGCCGGCCCGGCCCAGGCCGATGGCGGTGGCCTTGCCGATCCCGGAGTTCGCGCCGGTGACCAGCGCCTTCTGGCCCTTGAGCAGGTGCGCGGGGATCACCCCCCGGGGCACGCCCTGGCTGGTACTCATGACTGACCGCCTCCTCCGCACCGCCACCCCGCACCGTCCGGGCGACGGCACCCGGCGGGTCCGGCGTCACCCAACCACCGGCCCCGGCGCGCGGGCGGGCCGCCGCGATCGGCGTTGCGCCACCCGGAGCAGGATCTTCGCCCGGTCGGCGGTGCCCCCGCCGCGCTCAGCCCAGCCGTTCCAGGAGATGGTCGCCGACCCGCAGGGCGTTCGCGATGGCCGTCAGCGACGGGTTGACCGCCCCGATGCTCGGGAAGAAGCTCGTGTCGACCACGTACAGGTTGTCCAGCTCGTGCGCCTTGCAGTGCAGGTCCAGGGCCGAGGAGGCCGGGTCGGTGCCGAAGCGGACCGTGCCCGCCTGGTGCGCGGTGGCCCCGATCGGCATGCCCTTGTGCAGGTAGAGGCTGTGGTCCAGCAGGTGGTGCTCGTGCATGCCGAGACGGCCCAGCATGCCCTGGAGCTTGTGCCGCAGCCGGTTCAGCCCGGCGGTGTTGTGGCTCTCGTCGAGCGCGAGGTGGATGCGGCCGTCCTCGTCGAGGGTGACCCGGTTGCCGGGCAGCGGCAGGTCCTCCCCGCACAGCCAGAAGTCCACGGCGTGGTGGGCCATCACCTCGAAGGGCAGGTCCGGGGTCACCTTGCCCGCCCAGCGCGGGGCCTCGCCGTGGATCTGCTCGGCGTCGGACTTGCCGAGCATCTGGATCCCGCCGAGCGGGTAGCCGAAGTCGTCCGCGCCCAGGTACCAGTCGTGCAGGGCGAGGGTCTTCTGGAACTGCGTGTCGTTCGGCTCCCGGGACACGGCCATGAGGGCGAGGTTGTTGTGCCGCATGTAGAACCGCCCGACCACGTCCGAGCCGTTCGCCAGCCCGTGCGGATGCCGGTCGTTCGCCGAAGCCAGCAGCAGAGCCGCCGAGTTGACCGCCCCGCAGGCCACGACCACGATGTCCGCGGTTAACCGCACCTCCTCGCCGCCGTCCAGCCGGGCCACGACCGAGCTGACCGTACGCCCCGCCGGATCCGTCTCCAGCCGCAGTACGTGCGCCTGCGTGACCAGCTCCACGCCCGGGTGGCGCAGCGCCGGCTCGACGCAGATCACCTGCGCGTCGGACTTGGCGCGTACCAGGCAGGGGAAGCCGTCCACCCGGTTGCAGCGGATGCAGGCACTCGACGGGGTGGCCCGCCCGGCCGCATCCTGCTCCAGGTCGACGCCGATGGGCAGGTGGAAGGGGTGCAGGCCCTGCTTCTCCAGATCGTCGCTCAACTGCTGGATCCGCGGCTCGTGTTCCACCGGCGGATACGCGTACTGCGCGCTCGCCGCGCCCTCCCAGGGGTCCTCGCCGTGCCGCCCGTGCACCCGGTACAGGTGCTCCGCCTGCGTGTAGTACGGCTCCAGCTCCTCGTACGGCAGCGGCCAGGCGGGGGAGATCCCGTCGTGGTGGCGCAGCTCCCCGAAGTCCTCCGGGCGCAGCCGGAACAGCGCCGCCCCGTAGAACTTGGTGTTCCCGCCCACGTAGTAGTTGACCTCGGGTGGGAACTCCCGGCCGTGCCGGTCCAGCCAGAACTCCGGCGCCCGGTACTTGCCCTTCACGAACACCGCCGTGGAGTCCCAGTTGTCGCGCTCGCGGGGCAGGAACCCACCGCGTTCGAGAAGCAGTACGCGTTTCCCCGACGGGGCGAGCCGGTGCGCGAGGGTGCCGCCGCCCGCCCCCGTGCCGATGACGATGACGTCGTAGTGCGGAGCAGGGTTCACGGCGGCCACCGTCCTCGGGTTGCGGCGCCGCCGCCCTCGACGGGCCCGGCGCGGCGGGGTCCCCCTTCGAACGTAACCGCCGCCCGCCGGTGCGGCACCCGGGGGAGGCGGCTCACAGGACCGCGATCGGGTTGACCGGGCAGCCGGTGGCCCCGGGCAGCCGCAGCGGCGCCACCACGCACAGGAACCGCCAGCTGCCCAGCCCGGCGCAGGCATCGGCCAGGGCGTCCAGGTCCAGGTAGTCCATGAGGTGCATGCCGAGGGCGTGCAGGGCCAGGACGTGCACGGGGAAGGGGATGCCCGCGACCGGGCTGGGCGCCGTGTCGTTGTTGCCGTCCGAGCCGAGCACGGCGACCCGCCGGTCGGCCAGCAGCGGCACACACCGCGGATGCAGCCCGGCCCGCGCGTGCGCCGCGTCCCACGCGCCGGTCTCCCGCCGCCTCCGGTGGTGCCCGACGCGTACGAGGAGCAGGTCGCCCGGACCGGCCCGTACGCCCTGTGCCTCTTCGGCCGCCGTCAGGTCCTCGACGCTCACGCAGTCGCCGGGCTCCAGCCAGGGGATCCCGCGCAGCCGCGGGATGTCCAGCAGCACCCCGGCGCCGACGATGCCGTCCCGCACCAGGTCGAGGGTGAGGCCGCGGCCGCCCTCGGAGGTGAGGAGGCTTTCCGGGAGCCCGCCGTGGAGTTCGCCGTCGAAGACGGTGTGGCACAGGGCGTCGAGGTGGCTGTGGGCGTCCCCGTGCACGTTCATGGCGAACCGGTCCAGGGCGAAGTGCACGCCCGGCGTGCCGGTCTCCTGCGCGGTGGGGGCGGTCAGCCGGTAGACGGCGGGCTGCGGATCGTCCGGGCCGGGCCGGGTCTCGATGGGGGAGGCCAGCGACACGGTCCGCCCGTGGCGCACGCCCGCCGCGGCGGCGGCCACCCGCTCGGGGGTGAGGTGGGCGAGGGTGCCGCGTCGGCGCTCGTCGCCGGTGGTGTCCGCCCGGCGGCACAGGGCGGCGTGGAGGGCGCGGAAGGCCGCCTCCGTCATGAAGGGCGAAGCCGCCCGGTCGGGGGTAGTGCCGTCCGTCGGGTCCGTCACGCGGGTCCTCCTGCTCTGGCGAAGGCTCCGCATCCACTCTCCGCCGGGGACGCGGCCCGCGCATCCCGGTCGGCCCTCGCCCGCCCGCCCGCCGGCCCGGCGAAGAGGGCGCCGAGGCCGGTGCCCGTCCCGGCGGGCGCCGGGGGGGGCGCGGCGCCCCCCCA
>NZ_JBEYVX010000063.1:0-34686 GCF_040644195.1 Streptomyces sp. NPDC047014
TGTCCCGCCGGCAGGGGGGCGTTAATTCCGTTTACTGCCCCCCATGTTGCCGGAGGGGGCGCAAACCCCCAGGGGGGGGCCGGGCGCGTACAGCGCCCGGCACCCCCTTTCCCGTACAGCCTTGACGGCCTCCGGCGCCGCTACTCCACCTCGTCGCCCTCGGTGCGGTCCTCCCAGCCCTCCTCGACCACGTGCACCGCCGCCTCCTCCGCCGACGCCGCCCCTCCGTCGATGCCGACGTCCCGGGCCAGTACGGAGATATGACGGCGCGGCCCCGCCTCGTCCACGGCGGTCAGGCGGCCCGCCCGGTCCGCCCCAGCGAGCGGCGCGTCCCCGGCCTCGTCGCGGACCTCGTCCTCGTCGGACACCTCCGGCTGCTCCCGCGCGAGCCGCTGGTCCAGGGACTCCCCCGTATGCTGCTCGGCGGCGGTGGTGCCGCTGCCGTCGACGGCCAAGGGCCGGTCGAGGGGCACGTAGGCCGTGTCGAGGGTGTCGTCGAGATCGGGCTCGTCGAGGGCGTTCTCCAGGTCGGGCTGGGCCTCGGCCGATTCGTTCGACTCCTGCGGCTGGTAGACGTCGTCGCCGTAGTGTCCGTCGGCGCTGCTCATCGGGTTCTCCCATCGGGTCGGGCGGGGCCGTGGGCCGGGCGGGAGCGCGCCGGTGTCGGTGCGCTCAGCCCGGTACGGCGGGGTCGAGCGGGAAGCGGCCGGTGGTACCGGTGTAGTCGAGGAGCCGCAGCAGCTGGTGGCTGGGCGCCGCCAGCCGGATGACGTGCCCCGACTCCTCGCCGCGCCGGCGGGCTTCCAGGAGGGCGTTGAGGCCGGCGGAGTCGCAGAAGGACGAATTCCGCAGGTCCACGGTGATCTCCGCACCGTCCGGTGCCTCGTCGAGGGCGGCCGCGAGGGCCGCCCGCAGCTCGGCCACGTGCTCCACGTCCATGTCCCCGGTCACCCGGACCACATACGGATGCCCGTGTGCGGTACCGGCCTCGTGCTCCGGTCTTCGCGTGTCTTCGACAGCCATGACGCTCCTCCTCGTACGACGAGCGCCTTCCCCTCTCATCATCCCCCAATCGCCCCTCCGACCCCGAGCGCACCGGTCGGCGGGGCTGGGCACGGCCCGGAGCCGCGCCCATACTGGGCTCATGACGAGGGCGACCACGGCCGTCCGGGACCTCAGGCGGCAGGCCGGCGAGGCGGTCTTCCTGCGGGTCGCCGGGCCCGACGGGCCGCGCAACCGGGCCCGGATCCACACCACACCCGGCCCGCGCTGGTTCGGCCCGGACCGGCCGGTGCGGCGGGTCCACGGGGACGCCTCGATGTTCGTCGGCGGGCTGGCCGCCCTGCTGCTCCAGTCCCTGCACCCCGTCGCGATGGCCGCCGTGGCCGCGCACTCCGGGTACCGGGGCGATCCCTGGGGCCGGCTCCAGCGGACCAGCACCTTCCTCGCGGTCACCACCTTCGGGCCGGGCCCGGACGCCGAGGAGGCCGTGGCCCGGGTCCGCGCGGTGCACGCCCGCGTCCGCGGCCGGACGCCGGAGGGAGTCCCGTACCGGGCCGACGACCCGGAGCTGCTGGCCTGGGTGCACCTGGCCGAGGCGGACTGCTTCCTGCGGGCCCACCAGCGCTACGGAAGACGCCCGTTGGACCCCGCGGGCTGCGACGGCTACCTGGCCGACACCGCCCGCGTGGCCCGCGCGCTCGGCGCGGACCGGCCCCCGGAGAGCCTGGCGGAGCTGCGGCTGCGCATGGCCGCGTACCGGCCGCTGCTCAGGCCCACCCCGGCCTCCCGGGACACGGCCCGCTTCCTGCTGGCCGAACCGCCGCTGCCGGGGGCCGCCCGGCTGCCGTACGGGCTGCTGGCCGCGGCGGCGGTGGAGCTGCTGCCGCCGTGGGCGCGGGCGGCCGTCACCTCCGGTCCGAGGCCCGTACCGGCCCGGCTGCCGCTCCCCGTGGCCCGCGCGGGCGGCCATGCCGTGACCCGGGCGATCCGCTGGGCGCTGCCGCCGGCTCCGCCCCCGGCTCAGTACTCCTCGTCGGGATAGCCCCACTCGATCCGCCCCACGACTCCCGCCGCCGCTTCCTCGACCGTGTCCTGGAACCGCTTCTCGAAGTGCGGCCGCCAGAGGTAGAAGCGGGAGACGCAGAGCGGGAAGTCCGATGTGCCGGAGACGAACAGGGCTCCGTCGTCGTCCCGGGCCACGCCGATGCCGACCTGGAGGCCGATGTGCTCCTCGTCCATCAGCTCCTGGAGGGCGCTGACGATACGGAGGCCCTGGGGGTCGTCGGCGACGCCGGTGACGGTGAAGGCAAGATCGATGTTGACTGACATGGTGGGCAGCGTACGGGCGCCCACCGACAGCCCGGAGAGATGAGGGACGGATGGCATTCGAAGCGGGCCAGCGGGTACGGCTGGCGGTGGACCTCCGGCTGACCGGTTCGGTCGTGGCCGCGGCGGAGGGGCCGGAGGACACCGGCACGGACGCCGACGCCGGACCCGTCGTCGGCTCCCTCTCCCTGGGCGCGGGCACGGCCGGCACCGTCGAGCGGGTGCACGCCCCGCGGCAGCCGGAGCAGAGCCACGAGGTCCGGGAGTACGTACGGCTCACCTCCCTGCGCGACGACTTCGGCCACCAGATGCCCCCGGCGAGCCGGCAGCAGCTGGAGGAGCGGATCGGTGAGCTGGAGCCGCACTGGCTCGCGTACCAGGGGCAGCGGGTCCTGGTGACCGTCCGGGTCAGGCTCGACAACGGCTTCGTGCTCGACGAGGCGTCCGAGAGCGTCTTCGCCCCTGTCTGAAAGCTCCCCGGCGCAGCGCCGGCGCTGGCAGCCGCCCCGGGTCCGCGTTTCACTGGAAGGTGGCCGCTATCGCGCGGGAGGTCCTGTGAACACGCACACCCCACCCCGATTCGACCCCACCCGGGTCCCCCACCTGCTCGGCTCGTTCGCGCCGGTCACCGAGGAGGTCGACGCCGTCGACCTGGAGGTGACGGGCGAGATCCCGGCCGCGCTGGACGGCCTGTACCTGCGCAACGGGCCCAATCCCCGCTTCACCCCCATCGGCTCCTACCTCTATCCGATCGACGGCGACGGCATGCTGCACGGCGTCTGGCTCTCGGAGGGCCGCGCCCGCTACCGCAACCGCTTCGTCCGGACCCCGGCGCTGGAGGCCGAGGAGCGCGCCGGGCACGCGCTGTGGGGCGGGCTGGAGTCCCTGGTGATGCCGGACGCCTCCCAGGTGGGGCCGGAGCTCGCCGGTACCTTCCGGGACCTGCCGGACATCAACGTCGTACGGCACGGGGGCCGCATGCTGGCCCTCGCCGAATCGGCCTGCCCCTACCGGATCGACGCCGGTCTGGGGACCCTCGGCAGGGAGGACTTCGACGGGATGCTGCCCGCCGGGATCACCGCCCACCCCAAGATCGACCCGGCCACGGGCGAGATGGTCGTCTTCTGTTACAGCCTGGAGCCGCCCCATCTCACCTGGTCGGTCATCGACCGCGGCGGCGCCGTCTCACGCGGTCCCACGCCCGTCGAGGGGGTGGACGAGCCGATGATGATCCACGACATGGCCCTGACCCCCCGCTACGCGGTCCTCGTGCTGGCCCCCGCCTTCTTCGACATGGACGCGGCCATGGCGGGCGGCTCGTTCCTCGACTGGCGGCCCGAGCGCGGCACTCGCGTGGTACTGATCCCGCGCGACGGCGGGCCGCCGCGCTGGGCGCAGGACGAGGCGTTCTGGATGTGGCACGCGGTCAACGCCTACGACGACGGGCCGGGCCCGGACGCCCCGGTGGTCCTCGACTACGTGCAGTGGAGCAGGCTGGCCCTGGGCGGCCGCACGGAGGGCCCGGCGGACCCGGTGACGGGCGGCCTGGTGCGGGCGCGCATCGACCCCGCCGCCGGCCGGATGTCCCGCACCGCGCTGGACGACGCCCGGGTGGAGTTCCCCCGGGTGGACGACCGGCGCATCGGGCGGCGCCACCGCTGTGCGGCGCTGGCCACCGAGACCGGGCGGAGGGACCTGCTGCCGGGCGAGTACGACGCCGTGCGCTGGTACGACACCGAGACCGGCGAGGCGCAAGTCTGGGACGCCGGGGACCTCTCCGTCGGGGAACCGGTCTTCGCGCCCGAGCCCGGCCGGGACTCCGAGGAGCGGGGCCACTGGCTGACCTTCGCGACCGATCGCACCGACGGCTCCAGCTGGCTGCTGGTGGTGCCCGCGGAGGATCCGGCCTCCGGGCCGGTGGCCCGCGCCCGGATCCCCGTACGGGTGCCCCTGGGCCTGCACGGCTGCTGGCTGCCCACCGAGGCGTAGCGGCGACGGCAGGGCCCCGACCAGTGACGTTTCCCTGGTGAACGGTCTACGCCGATGGGGTGAGCGAAGCGCGCCCCGGTGAAACTTCGCGGCTTTCCCAAGGAATGCTCATGCCCGGGTAAAGAGCCTGCCTGTCGCGCGGGCTCTCTGCCTCCCCTGTGCCGACGTGCTCCTCGGAGGAAACCGAACGATGACTTACGGGACCAAGCTGCGCGAACAGATCGCCGAGCCCGGCACCACCCCCCTGATCGGGGTGTACGACATGTACTCGGCCTCCGTGGCCGCCGGACACTACGACGGGATGTTCGTCTCCGGTTTCGGGTTCGCCGCCTCCCACTACGGGCTGCCCGACATCGGCTTCATCGCCTGGCCCGACATGATGGCCTTCGTGCAGCGGCTGCGCGGCGCCTTCCCCCGCCACCACCTGCTCGTCGACATCGACGACGGGTACGTGGACCCGGAGGTGGCCTGCCATGTGGTGGCGGGCCTGGAGCGGATGGGCGCCTCCGGCGTGATCCTGGAGGACCAGAAGCGCCCGCGGCGGTGCGGGCACGCGGACGGCAAGCAGGTGCTGCCGCTCGAGGAGTACCTGGAGAAGCTGGAGATGGTCCTCGCCACCCGCAAGGACCTGGTCGTCGTCGCCCGCACCGACGCCACGGAGGAGGCGGACATCCTCCACCGGGCGCGGGCCCTGGCGGCCACGGAGGCCGATGTCGTCCTGGTCGACGGGGTCCGCAGCGTGGAGTGGATCGAGCGGATCCGCGAGGCGGTCGGGGACAAGCCGCTGCTCTTCAACCAGATCGCCGGAGGGAAGTCGCCCCGGCTCTCCCTCACGGAGCTGACCGAACTCGGCATCGACGTGGCCATCTACAGCACGCCCTGCCTGTTCGCGGCGCACAAGGCGATGGACACGGCCCTGGCCGAGCTGCGGCTCGCGGACGGGCGGCTGCCCGAGGCGGACGGCAGCGACGAGGTCGGTGTGGGCGAGTCCACGCGGCTGCTGGCCAGGAACATCTCGCGCCACCACCCGCTGCCCCTGGCCCGGGAGAGCGTACGGGGCTGACGCGCGCCCGGGGTCCCGGGGCCGCCGCCCGCCGGGCGGTGGCCCCCTCAGGCCGGGCGGGTGGCGGTGACGAGGTAGTAGTCCAGGACGCCCTGCTCCCAGGCGGCCAGGAAGTTCCGCGGCCAGGTGCCCGGCTCCCAGAGGCGGGCGAGCCAGCGGTCCCAGCCGGGCCAGACCTGCGGGCCGATGGAGTCCACCCGGACCTCCGCGAACCCGGTTTCCGTGAGGGCGTCCGCGAGCCCGGTGACGGGCCGGGCGATGTCCAGGCCGCTGGCGAAGCTGTCGAGCAGTCCCGCGAGCCGTTCGGCGGGCGCGGCGGCGCCGTCGACGGTGAAGAAGCTGGTGACCGCCAGCCGTCCGCCGGGGCGCAGCACACGGGCCGCCTCGCGGGCGAACGCGGCCAGGTCGGGGAAATGCTGGGCGGCCTCCACGCTGTAGAGGCAGTCGTACGAGGCGTCGTCGAGCGGCAGTTCCTCGGCCGCCCCGAGGACGAAGCGCAGCCGGTCCGGCCGGGCCGCCAGGAGCGGGGAGTTGGCCTCGCGGGCCCGCTGGAGCTGCTGGGGGTGGACGTCGACCCCGGTGACGGAGGCGGGGCCGTACTCCTCCAGGGCGAGGGCGCAGCCGAGGCCCAGCCCGCAGCCGACCTCCACGGCGCGGCCGCCGGACGGGGCGACGGCGTCGAGGACATGCCGGTAGAGGTCCCGCTCGCTGCGGATCCGGTCCGCCTCGGAGAGCGGCCCGTCGAGGTCGACGGCCTGCCAGTAGCCGAAGTTGATGAAGCCCCCGGAGAAGACCGGGACCGCGCTGAGGTCGGCCGGCCCGTACGTCTCCCACACCGCGGGCCGTACGGCCGGGGCGGACCGTTCCGCGGGGTTGCCCGACACCACCTCACCACCTCCTCGTGCACGGGGCGTCGCGCCCCGTGGTCCCAGTCTGGCGCGCGCACCGCCGTCGCGACAGAGGACCCGCCCGGCCGGGCGGGCTTACCGCTGGCGGATACTGACGGCGCGTCATCGGGCCGTGCCGCCTAGGGTGACGGCATGGATCATGAGGAGACCGGCGGCCGAGAGGCCGCTCCCGAGCGGGCCGTGGGCGCCGCCGGCGCGTCCACCACGGCCACCGCCGCCGCCCATCTCAAGGAGCGGCTGTACGCGACGATCACCATGATCTCGGTGGTGATCGGCCTGGCCGTCGCGGAGCACGCCGATCCGGCGGGCACCGCCGCCACCGTGCTGACGGCCGCCGCGGGCCTGTGGCTGGCCACCCTCGTCGCGGACCAGCAGGCCCACCGGGTGGTCCACGGGCGGCTGGCCACGGGTGCGGAGCTGCGGCGCATGCTGTGGGTCAGCAGCCCGCTGCTGCTGTCGGCGGTGGGTCCGCTGCTGCTGATCGGCTGCGCGGCGCTCGGCGTGATGGCGCTCCCGACCGCCCTGTACGCGGCGGCCGGGGTGAGCGTCGCGAGCCTGTTCGCCTGGGGCTGGTACGGGGGCGTACGGATGGGCAGCGGGGTGGTGGTGGCGCTGCTGGCGGGGGCCCTGGACGCGGCGATCGGCCTGGCCGTCGCCCTGGTGAAGGCGGCGGCGGGGCACTGAGCCCCGCAGACCCGGGCGATCATTCGCCGCATGCCGAAATGATGCGGCATGCTGGAGCCATGAACGAGGCGCAGCCATGAACGAGACGCAAGCCGAGCCGTCCGCCGGGGGCGAGGGCCCGGCTCCGGCGGCCCTGCTGGCCGCCTTCGCGGCGGCCCTGGCCGATGAGACGCGCGCCGCGATCTGCATGACCCTGCTGGAGGGGCGGGCCTGGACGGCGGGCGAGCTGGCCCGGATCACGGCGGTCGCGCCGTCCACCGTCAGCGGGCATCTGGCCCGGCTGCTGGAGGCGGGGATCTGCGTGACCGAGCGGCAGGGCCGCCACAGCTATGTGCGGATCGCCGACGCCGCGACGGCCCGTCTGCTCGACGAGCTGGCCGCGCACGCGATCCCGGACCGGGACGCGGCGCACGCCGTGCCGGTGGTCGCCGCCCCGGACCCGCTGGCGCGCGCCCGCACCTGCTACGACCACTTCGCCGGCCGGCTCGGGATGGCCGTCACCGACGCGATGGAGGAGCGCGGGCTGCTGCGCACGGAGGACGTGTTCGAGCTGACGGAGGCGGGCCGGCTCTGGTGCGCGGACGCGGGCGTCGATCTGACCGCCGGCCGGGGGCGCAGGCGGCTGGCGAGCTCCTGCCTGGACTGGACCGAGCGCCGCCGCCACCTCGGCGGCCTGGCCGCGGCGCGCCTGTGCGCGCGGGCCACGGCGCAGGGCTGGGTGGTACGCCCGGCGGGCGGCGGGCGGGCGCTGGAGGTGACGGCGGCCGGGGAGCGGGCCTTCCACGAGCTGCTGGGGCTCACGCCGGAGGCGTGGAGCTGAGCAATGCCCACCGGGGGCCGCAGTCATTTCGGTCGACACCGAAATATCGAGCCCGTAGGGTGGAGTCATGACGTTCCGATCGAGTCCGATCCCGCCCGGCGTCCTCACGGTCGGCGCCGTCACCTTCACGGTGTTCGCCTGGGCCTCCGCCTTCGTCTCCATCCGCAGCGCGGGGGCGGCGTACTCCCCCGGGGCCCTGGCCCTCGGCCGGCTGCTGGCCGCCTCCGTGGTCCTCGCCGTCCTGCTGCTGGTACGCCGTCAGGGGCTGCCGCCGCGGGAGGCGTGGCGGGGGATCCTGGTGTCCGGGGTGGTGTGGTTCTGCGGCTACACGATCGCCCTGAACTGGGGCGAACGGCTCGTGGACGCGGGCACCGCCTCGCTCCTCGTGAACACCGGGCCGATCCTGATGGCCCTGCTCGCCGCCCGTCTCCTGGGCGAGGCCCTGCCGCCGCGGCTCCTCGCGGGGATGGCCGTCTCCTTCGCGGGCGCGGTGGTCGTGGGGCTGTCCATGTCCTCCGGCGAGGGCGGCTCCACCTCCCTGCTCGGCGTGGTGCTCTGCCTGCTCGCCGCCGTCGCCTACGCCACCGGTGTCATCGCGCAGAAGCCCGCGCTCTCCTACGGCACGCCCCTCCAGGTCACCGCGTTCGCCTGCCTGACCGGGACGATCGCCTGCCTGCCCTTCACCGGCCAGCTGCTCACCGAACTGCCGCGGGCGCCGGTCTCCGCCACCCTGAACATGGTCTACCTGGGCGTGGTGCCGACCGCCCTGGCCTTCACCACCTGGACCTACGCCCTGGCCCGCATGCCCGCCGGCCGGCTGGGCGCCACCACGTACGCCGTGCCCGCCATCGTGGTCCTGCTGAGCTGGGCCCTGCTCGGCGAGGTTCCGGCCTGGCTGACCCTGCTCGGCGGCGCGCTCTGCCTGGCCGGCGTGGCCGTCTCCCGCTACACGCCGCGCGGCGCGCGCACCCCCGCCCCGGCGCGGACCGAGGCCGACCACACCCCCGCCCCCGCTCACCCGGATGCCCGATCTGCCGGGCATCCGGAGGCCGGGCGCTCTTGACTGGGAGGTCCGGACATCCGGCGGATCCCTGGAGGCGTGGTGGCGACGGTCGCGTGGAAACGTGGTGCGGCAGGTGCGGTGCTGGCGGTGGCGGTGCTCGCCGCCGCGGGCTGTTCGGGGGGCGACGGCAGCCCCTCGGGTGCCGTGTCGAGCGCGGCGTCGGCGGTGAAGTCGGCCGGTGAGGCGGTCTCCTCGGCCGCCTCGGAGGCCGCGAAGTCGGCGGAGTCCGCCGCCGCGGTGGCCAAGGACAAGCTCGCCGAGGTCAAGAACGGGGTCGACGCCAAGGACCAGGTGACGCTCGGTCCGGTGGCGACCGACGGGGACGGTTTCAGCACGGTCCCGGTGACGGTGCGGAACACCGATGAAGCGGCGAAGTCCTTCGCGGTGCAGGTCGAGTTCAAGGACGAGAGCGGCACGCTCATGGACACGGTGGTGGTGACGGTCAAGGACGTCGCCGGCAAGGGCACCGGCCAGGGCACCGCCCGCAGCACCCACAAGCTCTCGGGCACGGTGACCGCGAGCACCGGCACCGCACTGCGGTACTGACCCCGGGCCGATGACAGCCGCGGCGCCCATGCGGCGACCCGGGCTCCTGGTAGCCGCGGCCCCATACGGCGACCCGGATCGCTGGTGGCCGCGGCCCCCATGCGGGGCCTGTGTCCTGTGGCGCCCCGCACCATGTCCCGGGCGGGCCGCGCCGCCCTACTGTCGGCCGCATGACCACCGGACCCGCCCGTTCCACCGCCGCGCCCGCCCCCTCCTCCGCGTACCTGCGCGGCCGCGCCGCCCTGGTGACCGGAGGCGGCAGCGGCATCGGCCGGGCCTGCGCCGTGGCCCTGGCCGAGGCGGGCGCGACCGTGCACGTGGCCGATGTGGACGGGGCCGCCGCCGAGCGGGTCGCGGCTGCCGTGGGCGGCGTCGCGCACGTGGTGGACCTCGCGGACGCGGCGGCCGTCGCCACCCTGCCGACGGCGGTGGACATCCTGGTCAACAACGCCGGGCTGCAGCACGTGGCCCCGCTGACCGCCTTCCCCCCGGAGCGCTTCGCGCTGATGCAGCGGGTGATGGTGACCGCGCCCTTCCTGCTGATCCGCCAGACGCTGCCGCACATGTACGACCGGGGCTGGGGGCGGGTGGTCAACATGTCCAGCGTGCACGGGCTGCGGGCCAGCGCCTACAAATCCGCGTACGTGGCGGCCAAGCACGCACTGGAGGGGCTGAGCAAGGTGACCGCCGTGGAGGGGGCCCCGTACGGGGTGACGAGCAACTGCGTCAGCCCCGGATACGTCCGCACCCCGCTGGTCGAGGGGCAGATCCAGGACCAGGCCGCCGCGCACGGGATGAGCGCCGAGGACGTGCTCTCCGAGGTGCTGCTGGCCCGCTCCCCCGTGAAACGGCTGATCGAGCCGGCCGAGGTCGCCGCCGCGGCGCTCTGGCTCTGCGGGCCGCACTCGGGTCATGTCACCGGCATCTCCCTGCCCCTCGACGGCGGGTGGGGAGCGAGCTGAACCGGTGGTTTCCGGTCAGCCTGGATGGCCGTCCGGTGAACCGCGTACGGCCGGCAGCAGGTCAGCGGGCCTCGCGGTGCACGTCGCTTCCGTGATCACGCTCTGTTCCGGGGTAGTAGCGCAGGGCACGCGGCACCTCTGAGCTGCCCGAACGGCCATTCGGTCTCCGATATGCGAACGGAGTGTCCGTAAAACGGTCATCGATGTGCGAGCGCCCTTCACACCCGCAAGACTCGGCGGTGTCAGGTCGACACAACGCAGCCAAATGCTGCGCCTACCCTTCGAATTGAAAGAGAGTTCTGTCGTGCGTCACCGCATCGCTGCCGTCTCCGCCGCCACCCTCCTCGTCGTGGCCGGGGCCGCCGGCATGGCCGAGGCGAAGCCCGCGAGCCTGTACGCCCCGTCCGCCGTGGTCCTCGCCGTCGCCAAGGGCGACAACGGAGTCACCGTCGTCCGGGCCTCCACCCTGAGCTGCGCGCCGGGCGCCCAGGGCACGCACCCCGACCCGCAGGCCGCCTGCGCCGCCCTCAAGGCCACCGACGGCCGTCTCGACGCGCTGCTCTCCGCGCCGGACAGCAACCGCGCCTGTCCGATGCACTACGACCCGGTCGTGGTCAGCGTCGACGGCGTCTGGCAGGGCAGCCGCATCGCCTGGAAGCACACCTTCGCCAATACGTGCGCCATGTCCGCGACCCTCAACGGGAACGCCGCCTTCGCCTTCTGACCGGCCGTACCCCGGGCCACCGCCCGCCGGCCACCGTCCGCCTCCGAGCCCCTGCCGGCCCGGAGGCGGACGCGCGTCCGGGTACGCTCTGCCCTGCCTCCTCGCGCCGCGCCGGAGGGGTGGTTGGCGGCACGATCACCGGCCGTCGCATCCTTGGAGCGTGCGAACTCGCGTGAACGCGCCACGCGACCCGGGCGACGAGGAGGATCCGATGAACACCGCCGGAGAAGGACCGCAGCTGCCGGATGCGGCCAGCGTCGCCAATGCGAGGACGACGCTCCTCCAGCTCCTGGCCCGGGCGGGCGTCTACACCGGCGACGCCGAGGAACTGCTCGGCCTGGTCGAGACCGGCGCGCTGGCCCGCGCGTACGAGGACATCACCGCGGGCGGCCGGACCGCCCCGGGGGACAAGGGCGAGCCCTACGACTCGGGCTGGCTCGACGGGGCGCGCGACGCGGCCGCCGAGCTGGGCCGGACCGCCGAGCGGACCCTGCACCGGGCCGTCGGCTCCGCGTCCCCGGCGGAGGCGGCCGCGGCGGCCGAGCCGGGCGAGGAACGGCCCCGCGTACGGCGGATGGAGGTGGAGCGGGCCCAGGTCGCGGTCACGCCCCTGTACCTCTCGCTCGCCGCCGAGTCCGACTTCGATCCGGAGGTGACCACCGAGGTGCTGACGGCCGTCCTCGGCACCATGGGGCACCGGCAGCGGGCCCTGTACGCGGGCCGGCTCACGCAGTTCGGCACGGCCCACCGGCCCCGGCTGGAGCGGCTGTACGCGCAGTACGGACCCGGCAGCGACATCGCGATCCACGGCCGCTACTCCCTGATCCACTCCCCCACGAGCGTCGCCGTACTGGAACGGCTCGCCGCGGCCCCGGCCGTCCTGCGGGAGGAATGGGACGCGGGCGAGCTGCCGCCCGCGTGGCTGGACGGCCTGACCACCGCCTGGGACACCTCGGGCTGACCGGACGTCAGCCGGCCCGGCCCGCGCTCAGGGTGTGCACCTCGGCCTCGAAGAGCCGGGCCGGGTCCAGGCCCATGCCGGTGAAATGGCCGGCCAGTTCCAGGGAGAGCACGCCGTGCAGGCGGCTCCAGAAGGCGAGGGCGAGCCGCAGGGCCGGCTCCCGTACGTCCGGCCGGTCCCCGGCCCACGCGCGCCGTTCGGCGAGATGGCCCTCGAAGGCGGCCCCCTCCGGGGAGGCGGCGGGCTCCGGCCCGGCGGCCGCGCAGGCGTCGAGCAGGACGGACATCATCTCGCCGGCGATCTCCGTGATGTCCTGGGGCGCGTGGTAGCCCGGTACGGGCGTGCCGTAGATCAGGAAGTAGCGGTGCGGGTCCGCCAGGGCCCAGCCCCGCATGGCCCGCGCCAGGGCGGCGATGCGCGGGCCGCCCGCCTCCCCGGCCACGGCGGAGGCGTCCGCCGCCGCGGTGAAGGCGTCGGCGAGGCCGCGGTAGGCGTCCCGGATGAGCTCGGTGATCAGCTCGTCGCGGTTGGCGAAGTAGCGGTAGAGCGCCGGTCCGCTCATGCCCAGCTGCTTGGCGATCGCGTTCAGGGACAGCGCGGAGGCGCCGGAGCCGGCGATCTGCTCCCAGGCGCGCTGCTTCACCTCTTCGCGGACCTGCTGCCGGTACCGCTCGCGGGGGGTCTTCGCATCTGCGGTCATGCCGTGCCGCCTCTCGTCTCCACCAGTTGGAGTTAGAACGTATCACCATCGACAAAGGGCATCACGATCGGACGAGCCCATCCCTTGACAGCGGGAGGAGATCCCTTCACTCTGGTTACAGCTTCTAACGAACACGAGAAGCCCACACTACTTCTGGAGGTCACGGTGGACACCGCCGAGCTGATCGAGATCGTCCTGCCGGGCAAGGTCGAGCCGGAGGGCCTCGAACTCCACCGCCGCCCCGTGCCCGCCCCCGCCGCCGGTCAGGTGGTGGTCGCCATGGAGGCCACCGGCGTCTCCTTCGCCGAGCAGCAGATGCGCCGCGGCCGGTACTACGATCAGCCCCCGTTCCCCTTCGTCCCCGGCTACGACCTGGTCGGCATCGTGCGGGCGGTGGGTGAGGGCGTGGATCCCGGGCTGCTCGGCCACCGGGTGGCCGCCCTGACGAAGACCGGCGGCTGGGCCAGCCACATCGCCCTCGACGCGGCCGATGTGGTCCCGGTGCCCGACGGCCTCGGCGCGGTCGAGGCGGAGACCGCGGTGGTCAACGGCATCACCGCCTGGCAGATGCTGCACCGCAAGGCCCGCGTGCGCCCCGGGCAGACCGTCCTGGTGCACGGCGCCAACGGCGGCGTCGGCTCGGTCCTCGTCCAGCTGGCGCTCGCCTCGGGCGCCCGCGTGATCGGCACCGCGTCCGAGCGCCACCACGCGGCCCTGCGCGCCCTCGGGGTGGCCCCGGTCGACTACCGGGCGGGCGATGTCCCGGCGCGCGTACGGGCGTTGGCACCGCACGGCGTGGACGCGGTCTTCGACCACGTCGGTGGCGAGGGCGTGACCGACTCCTGGCGGCTGCTGCGGCGCGGCGGCACCCTCGTCTCCTACGGCACCGCCGCCACCCGCGACGACGAGGGCTCCGGCGCGTGGCCGGTGCTCAAGCTCCTGGGCCGGGTGTGGCTGTGGAACTGGCTGCCCAACGGCCGCAGCGCGTACTTCTTCAACGTATGGGCCGGCCGCGCCTACGCCAAGGACCGCTTCAGGGCCCGGCTGCGCGAGGACCTGACCCAGGTCTTCACGGCCCTGCGGCACGGCGAGATCACCGCCACGGTCGCGGCGGAGATCCCGCTGTCCCGGGCGGCCGAGGCGATGCGGCTGGCCGAGTCCGGCACGGTCGCCGGCAAGGTGGTCCTGATCCCGTGACCCCCGCGGGGCTCACGGGACCCCGCCCGGCCCGGTCCTCAGTAGTCGACGCGGTCGGCGCGGGCCAGCCACGCGTCGAACGGGGCCCTGCGGTGCGGCAGATCGAGGTGTTCCACCGGCGTGGGCCACATCGAGGCGGGCTTCTTCTCGAACAGGTCGTAGAACCTGCGGTCGTCGAACCCGGCCACCGCCGCGTCGTGCCGGTCGGCGCTGTAGACGATCCGGTCGACCCGGGCCCACAGCGCGGAGGACAGGCACATCGGGCAGGGCTCGCACGAGGTGACCAGCACACAGCCCGTCAGCGAGAAGGTCTCCAGCCGCAGGCAGGCGGCCCGGATCGCGCTCACCTCGGCGTGCGCCGTCGGATCCAGGGTCGCGGTGACGCGGTTGTTCCCGGTGGCGACCACCTCGCCGTCCTTGACGATCAGCGCGCCGAACGGACCCCCGCCGTTCGCCACGCTGTCGGTGGCCACCCGGATCGCCTCGTCCATCCAGACCCGGTACAGCTCCTCGACGCTCGTCTCCGTGGTGTACTCGGTCACGGTCACTCCCTTTCCGTAGAACGTGCTCGCGGCGCGACTGCCCCTCGTACGGATCACCGACCCCGGCAGCCTGGAAGCGGTCCGAACCCCCTTTCCGTACTGGGGGGTTGGGAGGAGTACACAGGGCACCGGCAGGATCCGGTCAGGGACCGAAGCCCCGAAGAAGCCGCCCGGCCGAAACGGCCTCTTCATAGCTTCGTACGAGACTACGCGCGCACGTCGGGGCCGCGCCCCGACCGGAAGCACAAATTCAGCGGGTGGCGGCCCCGGCGGGCGTGAACACCACCGGGAGGCTCAGGGGCCCGCGCAGACCGCCCGGACGCCAGCGCAGCCGCTCCCTCGGCACGGCGAGGGCCAGCCCGGGGAGCCGGCGCAGTAGGGTGCCGATCGCGATCTGCCCCTCCAGCCGGGCCAGCGGCGCCCCCAGGCAGTAGTGGATGCCGTGCCCGAAGGCCAGGTGGGGGTTGTCCCGCCGGGTGATGTCCAGCCGTTCGGGGTCGGTGAACCGCGCCGGGTCGCGGTCGGCGAGGGCCGAGCCGATCAGTACGGTCGCCCCGCGCGGGACGGTGACCCCCGCGATCTCGACGTCCTCGCGGGCGAAGCGGGCGATGCCGGGGCTGACCGGGCCGTCGTAGCGCAGGAACTCCTCGACCGCGCCGGGCAGCAGGCCGGGGTCGGAGCGCAGCAGTTCGAGCTGTTCGGGGTGGGCGAGGAGGGCGGCGACACCGCTCGCGATCAGGTTGACCGTGGTGATGTGGCCGGCGGCCAGCAGCAGGAAGACCATGGCGATCAACTCGTGCTCGCTGAGGCGCTGTTCCTCGTCGCGGGCGGCGATGAGCGCGCTGATCAGGTCGTCGCCGGGGCGGGTCCGCTTGGTGTGGACGAGCCCGCGGATGTAGGCGTGCAGATGGCGCCAGGCTTCGTCGAGCACGGCGGGGTCCGGGGGTTCGGCGCCGCGCGTGATCATCCGGTCGGTCCAGTGCTGGAACTCGTGGCGGTCGCCGGGCGGCACCCCGAGCAGCTCACCGATCACCGCGACGGGGAGCGGCAGCGCGAGATCGGCCACGAGGTCGGCGCGGCCGGCCGGGACGACCGCGTCGAGCAGGGCGTCGGTGAGGGCCTGGACCCGTGGCCGCAGCGCCGCGACCCGGCGGGCGGTGAACGCCTGGGAGACCAGGCGGCGCAGCCGGGTGTGGTCGGGCGGATCGCTGCGCAGCATGGTGCTCAGCATCGACTCGCGCTCGGTGCCGGGGAGTTGCGCGAGCAGCCGGGGGTCGGCGGCATCGCGTACGTCGCTGCTCAGGCGGGCGTCGGACAGCGCCGCGAGTCCGTCCTCGTAGCGGGTGACGAGCCAGGCTTCCACACCGCCCGCGGCGACGGTGCGGCGGACGGGACCCTCCTCGCGCAGCTGCCGGTAGAGCGGGTACGGATCCGCGAGGAACGCCGGATCGGTGTAGGGCAGCGGGACCGGCCGCTCGCTCATGACTCCTCCTGGAGGGAAGGGAATGGTCCTGCCGGATTGCGCACGGCAACCACTGCCTCCGCCGGCGCGGGGCGCGTGCGGCCCGGGGGCCGGACCGGTGCTCAGGCCAGGAGTTTGGCCTTGGCCCGCTGGAATTCTTCCTCGGTGAGGGCGCCCTTGTCCTTGAGCTCGGCGAGCCTGGCCAGTTCGTGCGCCCCGGATCCGCCGGACGGGGCGGTTCCGGCCGTCTTGCGGATGTAGTCCTGGAAGGCCGCCTCGTTGTCCTGGCGCTGCTTGATGTCGCGCTTGCCCATGCCCTTGCCGCGGGCGATGACGTACACGAGGACGCCCAGGTAGGGCAGGAAGATGCAGAAGATCAGCCAGCCGGCCTTGCCCCAGCCGCTCAGCTCGTGGTCGCGGAAGATGTCGCCGATCACCTTGAAGAGCAGGAACAGCCACAGGATCCAGACGAAGAACCAGAGCATGGTCCAGAAGACGTCGAGGAGTGAGTAGTCGTCGTCCATCGGTACCTCCGTTGGGTGGGCGGGTGCCCGTGATCGGCAGTATCGGACCGGCTCCGGCGGCCCGCACCTCGGGCGGAACGCCCCTCCCGCGCGGCCTCACCCGATCGGTCCGCCCCGCCGCGCGCGCCCGCGCCGGGCGGTGTTTGCCTGATATCCGACCCGTAGGAGGCCGGCGATGGCGCAGGAGAACCCGCAGGACGAACTGGCCGCGCTCCGCGCGCGTGTCGCCGCGCTGGAGTCGGAGACGGCCGCCCGGCCGCCGCAGCGGCACCGGACGCGCTCGCTCCTCGCCGCCGTCCTGATCGTCCTCGGGTGCGTACTGGCGCCGCTGGGCATCGTGGCGGCCTGGACCTCGGACATCGTCGGCGACACCGACCGCTATGTGACGACGGTGGCCCCGCTCGCCTCGGACGCGGACGTGCAGGCGGCCGTGGCGAACCGGGTCACCGGCGCGGTCATGCAGCACATCGACCTCCCCGCCCTGCTGGAGGACGTGGCCCCGGACCAGCGCCCGCTGCTGGAGAAGGCCCTGGGGAAGCTCGGCGGCTCGCTGGAGAGCGCGCTGAGCAGCTTCGTCCACGAGAAGGCCCAAGAGGTGGTCGCCTCGGACGGCTTCGAGACGATCTGGACGAACGCCAACCGTACGATCCACACCTCGCTCGTGCGCGCCCTCACCGGCAACAGTGAGGGGGCCGTGCAGATCAAGAACGACGCGGTGACCCTCGATCTCGCCCCGGTGGTGGAGGAGGTCAAGCAGCGGCTGGTGCAGTCCGGGCTGACCGTGGCGAACAAGATCCCCGAGGTCCACACCGACTTCACCGTCGTCCAGTCCCAGGACATCGGCCGGGTGAAGACCGCCTTCCGGCTGCTGGAGCTGGCCGGGGTGTGGCTGCCCGTCCTGGCCGTCCTGCTCGCCGCCGCGGGCATCCTGCTCTCCGCGCACCGCCGCCGCGCCCTCGTCGCGGCGGCCCTGGGCTTCGCCTTCGCCGCGCTGGTGCTCGGGGTGGTGCTCACGGTCTTCCGTACGGTGTACCTCAACGCCCTGCCCGACACCGTCTCCCAGGCGGCGGCCGGCTCCGTCTACGACGCGATGGTGCGGCTGCTGCGGATCTCGGTCCGGATGGTGATCGTCCTCGGTGTGCTGCTCGCGCTGGCCGCCTGGCTCTCCGGGCCGGGGCGCTGGGCCACCGCGATCCGCCAGATGTGGCACGCGGGCATCACCGCCGTACGGGCCACCGCCGACCGGCTGGGGATGCGTACCGGCCCGGTGGGGCCGTTCGTCCACCGGCACCGCGTCTGGATCACCTGGATCCTGGTGGCGGTCGCGGTGGTGGTGTACGTGCTGTGGCCACACCCCACCGGCTGGGTGGTCCTCGGCCTCGCCCTGGCGCTGCTCTTCGCGCTGGCGGTGGCGGACTTCCTGGAGGAGGAGCCGGGGGCGGTGGGCGTGGCCGGTGCTGGTGGTGCTCCTGGTGCTGCTGGTGCTGTCGCGCCCGGCGCGGGTAGCGACGCGGCGGGCCCTGGCCGGCGTACGGACGCGGGTGGCGGGCCGGGTGCCGGGGGCCCGCCGGAGGCCCCGTAGGCACCCACCGGTCGCGCCGCGTGCTCAGGGACTGCGCGCGCCCGGCTGGGTCGTGGGGATGCGCTGGGTGAAGAAGAGGGCCGTCAGGGCGGCCAGGGCCAGGATGGCGAGCGCGGCGCGCAGGCCGTCGATCCGGGCGGTCTCGTTCGCCGCGACGGCGGCGTCCGCGACGGCCGGGTCCACGCCCGCCTGGTCGAGCGCGGCGGTGAGCTGATCGTCCGACAGGAAGGGCGCGCCGCCCGCCAGGCTGATGTTCGCCTGGGCCTTGACCTCGGCCGGCACCGCCGGGTTCTGCTCGACGGCACCCAGGAAGGACGAGGTCAGGGCGGCGATGAGGATCGATCCGGCGAGGGCCGTACCGATCGAGGCGCCGAGGTTGGTGACGGTGTTCTGGATGCCGCCGACCTCGGCGCTCTGCTCGTCGGGGACGGCCGAGACGGTGACCGCGCCGAGCTGGGAGGCGAGCGCGCCCATGCCCAGGCCGATCAGCAGCAGCGGTACGACCACCACGCCCTCGGTGGAGTTCTCGTCCAGTACGGCCAGCAGCACCACGGCTCCGGCGAACATGGCGAGCACCCCGCACTTGACCACGCGCCGGGGTGAGACCTCCGGCAGCAGCCGCGGGATGCCGACCGCGGCGGCGAGCAGGGTCACGGACAGCGGGAGGATCAGCACGCCGGTGCGCAGCGCGGACAGGCCGAGCGCCACGGACAGGTAGAGCGGGACGACGAAGAACACGCCCATCTGCACGAGGTACTGGAAGAAGAACATCGTCAGGCCGCCGGTGAGCTGCCGGTTGCCCAGCAGCGCGGGGTCGATGAGCGGTTCGGTGCCCCGGGCCACGCGCCGGTCCTCCCAGCGGAAGAACAGCCACAGCAGCAGGACGGCGGCGAGCATGAGCCAGACGACGGGCGAGACGGAGAGCCAGGCGATGGCGCTGCTCTTCGGGCGGAACCAGCCCCACTCGCTGGTGCGCAGCACCCCGTAGACGAGCAGGCCGATGCCCAGGGCCGACAGGACGGCGCCGACGACGTCGATGCGCGGCCGGTGGTCGGGCGGCGCGTCGGCGACGCGGCGGGCGAGCACCAGGATGCCGGCGACCACCAGCACCTCACCGGCGAAGACCCAGCGCCAGGAGAAGAAGGTGGTGGCCAGGCCGCCGATGAGCGGCCCGACGGCGATCGCGACGGCGCCGGCGGCGGCGACCAGGCCGTAGGCGGCCGGGCGGCGTTCGACCGCGAAGTTCGAGGCCACCAGCGCGACGATGGCCGGCATGATCAGGGCCGCGCCGACGCCTTCGAGGAAGGACCAGCCGATCATCAGGACCGTGAGGTTGGGCGCGAGGGCGGTGGTGAGGGATCCGCAGCCGTAGACCACGCAGCCGAGGAGGAAGGCCCGTTTGCGGCCGATGAGCGCGCCGATCTTGCCGCCGCAGATCATGAGCACGGCCATGACGAGGGTGTAGGCGGTGATGGCGCCCTGGATGCCGCTGACCGTGGTGCCGATGTCCTCGGCGACGGTCGCGATCGAGACGTTCATGACCGAGCTGTCCAGGGCCATCAGGAACTGCCCGGAGGCCAGCGTCAGCAGGACGACGTTCGCGGCTCCCGCCTTTCCGGCCGTACGTGCCTTCGCTGTCATGCGGGCAGCGTTCCACCGCCGTACGGGAGGGGCGGGCAGCCTCGCCGGTCGGGTACGCCGACCGGGGGCGGGCCAGTGTTCAGGCGGCCCGTGCTCAGGCCGCCTCGGCGGTCACCCGGCCGGACGCCACGGCGTCCAGCAGGGCCTGGTGGTCGCGTTCGTTCTGGTCGGCGTAGCTCTCCGCGAAGCCGACCAGGGCCTGGTCGAAGACCTCGCCGCCGCCCAGGTAGGCGGCGATGGCGATGCGGTCCCCGGAGCGGGCGTGCGCGCGGGCCAGGGTCTCGCCGCACAGCTCCCCGAAGAGCCGCATCCCGCGCGGGACCATCTCCGCCGGTTCCGCGATGGCCTTCCAGTCGCGCAGCTGCCGCAGGTAGAAGTCGCGTTCGCGGCCGTCGATGCCCTCGACCTGGTTCCAGCCCAGGAAGATGTCGCTGGCCGCCTGCATCAGGCGCTGCCCGGCGACGACCCGCTCGCCCTGGGTCGCGTACACACTCGCGCCCGCGTGCTCGGCGAGCACCGACTCCGACGCCTCCTTGGCCTGGAGGATCAGCGGGTCCGTACCGTCCCGGCCCAGCAGCAGTACGATCCAGCACCGGGTGCCGACGCTGCCGACGCCGACCACCTTGCGGGCCATGTCGACCACGGTGAACTGGTCCAGCAGGTGGCGGCGGTCGGTGGGGAGGGTGCGCCCGTAGCGAGTGAGGAGGTCGCGGATCACCTCCTCCAGGACCTCGCGCTCCTGGTCCGGGAGCAGCTCCGCGAGCGGGGTGATCAGCTGGGGCACGGCCGCGAAGCGGCGCTCGCCGCCGACCACCTCGGTGAGCTTCTCGAACGCCTGGAGGCTGCCGCGGCCGCGCGCCTTGGAGATGGTCTCCGACAGGCGCCGGCGGCCGCGCGCGTGCAGGGTCTCGGCCGTCACCTTCTGGAGCTGCTGCTCGTCGATGCGGGCGTACCAGACCTCCAGATTGCTCAGGGTGGCGAAGCGGCGCATCTGCTCGCGGTAGGAGCGCACGGTGGAACGTACGATTCCGGCCCGCTCGCCCTCGTTGAAGCCGTTCTCGCGGCCGGCGATGACCAGGCTGGCGGCCAGCCTTTTGACGTCCCACTCCCAGGGGCCGGGCAGGGTCTCGTCGAAGTCGTTGATGTCGAAGAGCAGATTGCGCTCGGGGGATCCGAGGAGCCGGAAGTTCAGCATGTGCGCGTCGCCGCAGAGCTGGGCGCGCAGCCCGGAGTCCGGGGTACCGGCCAGGTCGGCGGCCATGATCGCGGCGGCGCCCCGGTAGAAGCGGAAGGGGGATTCGGTCATCCGGCCGTAGCGGATCGGCACCAGCTCCGGCAGCCGGGTGGCCGACTGCCGCTCGATGATGTCCACCGGGTCCCGTGGCCGCGCGGCCGGGTCGAACTCCTCGTGGGCGGAGCGCGGCACCCGCTTGCGGGCGGCGCGGCCCCGGGCGGCCCGGTCCTCGGGGGACAGCCAGGGGCCGCCGCCCGCCGCGTTCACTCCGTGGATCGCCCTCATACGGACCTCCTGGCTCCGGGGCCTGTGTCTTCCAGCATGCCTACCGCCCGGGACCCGCGCTCCTCAGCCCGGCCGACCCCCGGCGCGCTCCGTCCACGCGCCGGGTACGGGACTGCCCAGGCGGCCCGCGAGATAGGGCTGCTGGGCCAGTACGGAGCCCATGCTGAGGCCGATCGCGACCGCCACGCACAGCACGATCAGCCAGGACAGCACGACGAAGACGGAGCCGGCGGCGCCGAATTCACCGAGGGCCTTGTTGAGGGCGACGGGCAGGTAGAGGCGGGCCGTGAGCGACAGGACGGTGACGGCCGCGCCGGTGATCACGGCGCCGGGCAGCAGCGGCAGCCAGCCGACCAGGCCGCCCAGCAGCAGGTGCTGGGTCCACCACCACACGCCCGTCTGGAACACCAGCGTGAGCGGGACGCCCAGCCACAGGCCGAGGCCGAAGCCCTCGCGCACCGGCCCCTGGACCATGAGCAGGCAGGTCCACACGGCGATCCACACCACCCAGCGCCACATCGCGATCCGGGTCCCGGTCCGGGGGATCCCCCAGGCCCGTTTGCACAGCCGCTGGACGGCGCGGCTCACGGCGGTCGCCGACAGCAGCACCATCAGGGCGCCCACCAGGCCGACCGCGTTCTGCAGGTCCTCGTCGGAGCCGGCGAAGAGGTCGGTGAGCTCCTGGTCGGCCGCGCCGCTGAGCCCGAACATCGTGCGCAGGGAGGCGGCGAGCTGCTGCTGGAGGGCGTGGGGGGCGAAGGAGGCGATGACGAAGAGCAGGGGCACGGCGGTCAGGAACACCTGGGCGGCCACCCGGGTGGCGGAGTCGAAGATGTTCACCGACACCATGCGCTCGGCCAGATGGGTGATCACCGGGAAACGTTCCTCGCTGCGGCGCTGGATCCTCTTCCCGGTCTCGACGAGTTGGCGCGAGCGGTTCTGCCACCAGGAGGCCCGCAGGAGCCGGCGGGGGCGGGGGCGCGCGCTCGGGGGCGGGTCGGCGGGCATCAGGGGCGCACCGGGCGGAGGCGGTGGCGGTGGGGGCCGTGGTCGTACGGAGAAGGAACCCGACGGCCCGGCGCCGGCGGCGCGGTCCTCGTCATGGCGCCCTCCTTCGTGTGCGTCCAGGGTGGAGGACCGTTCGCGCGCGGGCATCTCGGACGGGTGTGGGGGCGGGCATGCCGGAGGGCGGCCGGTCCGGACATGTCGCGGGCGGCGGTGCCGCGTAGTGTCGGAGTTGGTCGGTGGTCGTCACACGATTGGGGCGGTCATGGTCCTCGACCTCATGCTCATCGCGGTGGCCATCGCGCTCAACCCGCTGCCGATCATGGCGTTCGCCCTCGTGGTGTCCTCGTCCCGGGGCGTGTGGAAGGGCCTGGCCTTCATCCTGGCCTGGCTGGCCTGCCTCGTCGCGGTGATCGCGATCGTCCTCGGCGTAACCGACGGCCAGCCCCCGCCACCCCGCTCCCCGCCGGGCCTGGCGGGCATCTCCGTGAAGCTGGCCATCGGCGTGGCCCTGGTGATCTACGGCGTGCACCGCCACCGGCGCATGAAAACCCACCCCACCGCCCGTAGGCCGGAGGAGGCGAGCACCGAAGGCGGCACCGGTAAGGACTCCGGCGGGCTGTGGGCCTCCGCGGGTCTGGCCGTACTGGTCCAGCCCTGGGGCATGGTGGCCGCGGGCGCCGTGACGGTGCTGGAGGCGAACACCGCGCACTGGGAGTCCTGGCTCGCCCTGTTCGGCTTCTGCGTGGTCGCCAGCGCGGGTCTGATCGCGGCCGAGCTGTACATCGTCTTCGCGAAGGACGCGGCCCAGGCGCGGCTGCTGCGCCTGCGCCAGTGGCTCAAGAACCACGCGGACCAGGCGATCGTGGTCCTCTGCCTGGGGCTCGGCCTCTACCTGACGGCGAAGAGCATCTTCCAGCTGACGAGTTGAGCGGGCCCGTGCCGCCCGTCCGTCCCGCACATGCGCGGCCCCGGCCCCGGTGCTGCAATAGGGGATGAGCGGGCCAGACACACCCACGCCCGACCACGCACTCTCCAGGAGCCGCCATGACCAGCGAGGCCGAGGGACGCGCAGGGCTCGACGACATCGAGGACATGGGTCCGGTCGACTACCTGGTGATCGAATTCCCGGGCAACCGCATGACGGGGCAGGGCCTGCCCATGCTGGTCGACCTCGTCGACCGGGGCATCATCCGCATCCTGGATCTGGTCTTCATCCGCAAGGACGAGGACGGCACGGTGAGCGCGGTGGAACTGCGGGACTTCGGCGACGAGGTCGACCTCACGATCTTCGAGGGAGCCTCCTCGGGCCTCCTCGACCAGGGCGACATCGACGACGCCGGCACCGCCCTGGAACCCGGCAACTCCGCGGGGGTCCTCGTCTACGAGAACACCTGGGCGGCCCCCCTGGCCCGCGAACTCCGCCGCGGTGGAGCACAGCTCGTAGCGGCCGGCCGCATCCCCGTCCAGGCACTCCTCGCCTCCCTCGAGGCCATGGAGGACCCGGCCGACCTGGAATGACCCGCCCCTCCCCCAGCCAGGAGATGACCCCAATGCCCGGACTCCTTCGCGGCATCGCCCGCACCGCCGTCGTGGCCGGCACCGCCACCGCGGTCTCCAACCGCGTCTCCCGCCGCCAGGCAGGCCGCTGGTCCCAACAGGAAGCCGCCCCCGAGCCACAGCCGCAGGCGGCTCCCCCACCGGCGGACACCCCCAACAAGCTCGACCAACTCAAGCAGCTGGGCGACCTCCGCGACCAGGGCATCCTCACAGAAGCAGAATTCGCCGACCAAAAACGCCGCATCCTCGGCTGAACCACCCGGCGTAAGCGGGTGGCAGGACGCGGGCGCGCGGAGCTGGGAGGGCGCGGGCTGTTCGGGGGCTGGCCCTGGGACCGGGCGGCCGCCGATCGTTGGAGGTGAGCAGGTCCCCTGCTGCGTCACGGCGACCGGCCCGGCTGACTCCGCGCCTACCCCCGCCCGTCCCTTTCACCCCCGGGCATACGACAGAACGGCGGTGGCCGGCCCCAGATGGGGCCGGCCACCGCCGTTGTGCGCTTGGTGCCGCGTTGCTACCAGCGGTACCAGCGGCCGCTGCTGCCCTTCGGGCGGGCGACGAACCCGATCAGCCACAGGACCAGCACCGCGATGGCGATCCACCAGAGGATCTTCACCGCGAAGCCGGCGCCGAAGAGGATCAGGATGAGCAGAAGAACGAGAAGCAGGGGAACCATAGTTATCAACCTCCGAAGCAGCAGGTGCCCGGCGTCCCCTCGGTCATGCGTACGAACTTAGCTGTTTCTTATCCGCGCAGGCGGGCAGGCGTGCCGACTTGGCCCCTCCGTCGGGCGGCGCCAGTGGAAGCCGGTGGAAGAAGTCCCCCGTTTACGTGCCGGGATCGGGAGCAGGCGGATGGTCACGACCAAGCCGGTACAACAACGAGGAGGTCCCGATGTCGGGCACCGAGAAGACCAAGGCGCAGGGCGAGCAGGCCAAGGGCAAGGTCAAGGAGACCGTCGGCCGCGCGGTGGGCAACGAGCGCCTGACCGCCGAGGGCCACGCCGACCAGGCCAAGGGCAACGCCCGCCAGGCCAAGGAAGACATCAAGGACACCCTCCGCCACTAGGCGACCGGACCGGCGCAACGCCGTCCCCCGCTGGACCCCGCCCCGCCGAAGGGGCGGGGTCCAGCTGCGTCTCCAGAAGGCCGGCGGACACCCGTCGAAAGCCCCATGGATTTCCGGTGCACGCCCCCGGAGGAGTGACTCACCGCGCTGATGTGGGCTCTGCTGCGTTGTATCTACGTGCTTACCACTCGCAAGACTCTTGCCGCTCTCGGACTCACGGCTACGGCACTGGGAGCCGGACTCTCCGGTGCCGCCCCTGCATCAGCCGGCGGAATCGTCGTCATCGCTTCTCCGTCGATGAACAATCACTGCACCAACTCCGGGGCTTCCGCTCCGGGCCCGAGTACTAATGGACACGCCCAAGGGAGCACAGGGCTGCTCGCCGCCCTTCCCGTCGCGACCCCGCTCAACCACTGCGGTGGAGCCGACCTGCCTATGTACGGCAACAGGAAGACCAAGGACACATCGAACGCGTATGTGACCCCAGAGGGCACTGACACTAGTGGAAACGGCAATTTGCAAACCGGAGCGACTCTGTAGCAGAACAGGTGCTGGTCGTGGCCAGCGGGAAACCCCCGGGCGGAGCCCACGGTCACCGCGTGCGCCCGGCGCACTGGCCGGTGCCCTGTGCTGCTGGTGCTGGTGCTGGTGGGCGGGGGCGGCGGCTTCGGGTGAGGAGCCGTAATGAAGACGTCGGGCACCGGCCCTCGATACTCCGCTCAGATGACCTTTCGGTGTGTTCACCACGCACACGCCCCGGCCCGGGTAAGGCTTCGCGGCGTGCGGGTACGGCGACAGTGTCGGAGGGCGTGATCGTGGAGTCCATCGGTGGCGGACGGCGGCGGGTACGTCGCATGGCGGTGGCCCTCGTGGCCCTGGCGGCCTGGGCCGGGAGCCCGGGCGGGGCGGGGGCCGCTGCGCTCCAGGGGCGCGAGGCCGCGCCCGTGGTGTGGGAGGACTGCCCGCCGGACGCGTTGAAGGACCTGCCCGCGGGCGTCGACCCGGCGCTGATGCGCTGCGCCACCTACGACGTCCCGCTGGATCACGCACACCCCGAGAACGGCACCGTACCGCTGGCCCTGATGAAGCGCAGTGCCAAGGGCCCGGGCCAGCGGATCGGGTCGGTCCTCATGAACCTCGGCGGACCCGGCGGCGCTGTCTGGGGCGCGCCCGTGTTCTCGGAGTACTTCTTCTCCCCGCAGGTCCTGGAGCGTTTCGACGTGGTCGCGTTCGACCCGCGCGGGGTGGGGCGCAGCATGCCGCTGCGCTGCTACACCTCCCAGGAGCAGTTCGCCGAGGTCGACGCCAAGCTGATGCGCGCCCCGGTGACCCCGCGGCAACTCGCGGACGAAGCCGACGCGCTGACCACGCAGGGCGGTCTGTGTCGCGACAACGCCGGGGTGCTGCTGCCCCACATGTCCACGGCCGTCGTGGCGCGGGACCTGGACCTGCTGCGGCAGGCGGTGGGGGACGAAAAACTGACCTACTTCGGGGTCTCCTACGGCACGTTCCTCGGCGACACCTACGCGAACATGTTCCCGGACAGGGTCCGGGCGATCGTCAACACCGGCAACGTGGATCCGGGCCTGCGCTCCTCGGACGGCACGCGCTACGAACACGACCGCGCGCTCAACTACGAAGACGTGCTGGGCGCGCTGCTCCAGCGCTGCAAGGAAGCCGGGACACCGGCGTGTCCCTTCGCGGAAGGCGACCCGCTCGGCAAGTTCGACACGATCCGCAGCTATCTGCGCGCCCACGCCGACTCCTCCGTCACCACCGCCGACGGCAAGGTCACCTCGCTCAACTCCTTCGTCAACGACCTCTACGACAGCCTTCCCGACCCGGGCCTCTACAGCGCGCTTGCCAAACGCTGGCAGGACCTCTACACGGCCCTGCCCACGCCCACGACGGGCGACCCGGGACGTGCCCGGCCACGCGCCGCCGACACGCCGTACACCGGGAACAACGCCAACCCCGCGGTCAACTGCACGGACATGCCCTCCCCCCGCGGCGTGGAGCGCCTCCCCGGCCTGGCCGACCAGTGGGAGAAGGAAGCCCCGACCTTCGGGCGCCCCCAGGTCTTCAACGGCCTCAACCAGTGCTCGACCTGGCCCTACACCCCCGCCGACGGCAACGACGTCTTCCGCGGCCCCTGGAACCGCTACACCGGCACCACACCGATCCTGCTGGTCAACGCCCTCCACGACCCCGCCACCCCGTACACCTACGCACAGGCCGCGGCCCGCGAACTCGGCCCCGCCGCCCGCCTGCTCACCGTCGACTCCTTCGGCCACGGCACCATCACCCCCGCCGAGAGCGCCTGCGTCGCCAACCACATCACCACCTACCTCCTCACCACCACCCCACCCGACGAAGACACCACCTGCTCCGACGTACGACAGCCCTTCACCCCCTGAACGGCACGGGGCCCGAGCCACTGGGGCCCGTTCGCACTCGGGCAGACGCAGCGAGCATGCGACCGACTGCTCGGGGCCCAGACCTCCCCCGGGAGCTAGAAGAGCGCCCTCCGGCGGCACCATCCCGCCCGGCAGCCCCGGGGGCCGGCGGTCCGCCGTCCCCGAACCTCCGGAGCGTGTGCTCGCGGTCCCCGCAGGCGCCCTGGGAGGGGATCCTCCACAACCGGTGACCGGGTCGGGCAACGTTCCTGCGGAACGGCGCCCGCCCGGTTCGGGTACGCGAGTACCCGCGGCCCGAGGGCAGCAGCTGGTGGCTGAGCTTGTCGGGTACGCCCGGCGATGATCCGGTACCGGGGCGACAGCGTCCGCCAGGGCCGCCCCTACCCAGTCCGTCCACGCAGGTGCGGGCCGGGCCGCAGGCTACTCGCAGCCGCTGGCGATGTCGACGTTCAGACAGGTGTCGGTGCCGATGCCCCCGTCGGCGGTGTCGCCCGGTAGGAGCCCAAAGACGGAAGCGCCCCCGTCGAGAATGTCGTCGCCGGCACCGCCCATCATGATGTCGGCACCCGCCCCGGCTGCCTCGAGGCATGGCCCGGCGACCACCGTGTCACCACAGATACGGTCGTTGCCCGCGTCTCCCGTGATGTAGTCCGCTCCGGACCGGCCCTCGATGACGTCGTCGCCCGGTCCCCCGCTGATCGTGTCCAGTGCGGTACGCCCCAGTACCGCGTTGGGCCCGTCGCCGAAGATCGTGTCGTCGCCCGACCCGCCGTTGATGGTCTGGTCGTTGTTGCTTCCGGTGATCGTGTCGTTGTCGTCCCCGCCGTCGAGGGTGACACCGTTCGCGTTCTGCAGGTTGTTGAGCGCAAGGGTGTCGTTTCCGGGGCCTCCCGAGATGAAGGACGTGTTGAGGGAAAGTGTGGGCCCGCCGATGATGGGGCGCATCTGATCGTTTCCGCTGCCTCCGTCCGAGATGATGGTGCCGCCGGCCAGCGCGCGTCCGTTGACGGTGTCGGCGCCTGCCTCTCCGAACATCCTCAGCGTCTTGCCGGCGTTTGCCTGCGGGTTGAGGGCGCGGTCGTTGCCGTCTCCGAGACAGATCGTGTCGTTGCCGCCCGTCTGGCCGTTCACGACCCGCACCAGATCGTCACCCGCGAGCGCGACCACCACGTCGTCGCCGTTCGTCAGATTCAGCGTGTCGTTGCCCGCTGTGCCGACGATCGTCGCCGGCTTCCCGCCACACATCTCCACCGCCGCCGCGTTCGCCACCGGCACCTGGAAGGCCCCCGCGAGAACGAGCACCGCCGCTCCAGCGAGAACCCGCACGCGGGCCGAGACAACCATTTCCGAACGCACATCTACCTCCGGGACGCAGCAGGAACGAACCAGCAGAGGCATGCCCCACACCAACAGGGAATATCAGCCCAAAGGGGTTGTCCGGGGGCGCACGCCACGATGTCGCACGCACCGGCGGTCGCTATCTCAACCCCGGCGTGAGAACACGTGCCCCGACCGAGAGGGGAATCCTCGCACCTGTTGCACCGGCACTTCCGAGGCGCACGAGCGCCGCCTGCTGGTGCCGGGCGACGTCGTCCGCCCGGTCCCCCGTACGGGGGTCCTGTCCGTCCCGAAGGCTGCCCGTCGGCCTGGGTGTCTGTGGTGGTGGTGAGGGGGTGGCGGGGGTTCGCTGTGGTGGTTCGGCACATACACCCGGGGGTCGGGCGTTTTTAGGGTGTGGCGGACAGTTCGTCGTCCAGTCCGGGAGTGGTGACCATGGCCGCCGCAGCACCTGTATCCGCGCCGCCCAGAGGACTCGCGCGCATCGTCGCCGCCAGTCTGATCGGGACCACCATCGAGTGGTACGACTTCTTCCTGTACGGGTCGGCCGCCGCGCTCGTGTTCAACACCCTGTTCTTTCCGACCACCGACCCGCTCGTCGGGACCCTGATCGCGTTCGTCACGTACGCCATCGGGTTTCTCGCGCGGCCGCTCGGCGGGGTGGTGTTCGGGCACTTCGGGGACAAGGTCGGGCGGAAGAAGCTGCTCGTGCTCAGTCTGCTGATGATGGGCGGGGCCACCTTCGGGATGGGGCTGTTGCCGACCTACGCGAGCATCGGCGTCGGGGCTCCCGTGCTGCTGACCCTGCTGCGGCTGGTGCAGGGGTTCGCGCTCGGCGGGGAGTGGGGCGGGGCCGTGCTCATCGTGTCCGAGCACGGGGGTGACCGGCATCGGGGGTTCTGGGCCTCGTGGCCGCAGGCGGGTGCTCCGGGTGGGAATCTGCTGGCCACCGGGGTACTGGCGCTGCTCGCGGCCGTGCAGTCCGAGGAGGCGTTCCTCGCGTGGGGGTGGCGCGTGCCGTTCCTGCTGTCCGGGGTGCTCGTGATGGTGGGGCTGTGGATCCGGATCTCCGTGTCGGAGTCGCCCGTTTTTCTGGAGGCTCAGGCCAAGGCCGAGGCGGAGGCGGCGCGGGGCGTGAAGGAGAAGGCGCCCGTGGTGCAGGTGTTCCGGGGGAGCTGGCGTGAGGTACTGACCGCCATCGGGACCCGGTTCGGGGAGAATATTTCCTATTACGTACTCACTTCATTCCTGTTGGTGTATGTGACCGTGCACCTCGGGCTGCCCAAGACCACCGCCCTGAACGCCGTACTCATCGGCTCCGCCGTGCACTTCCTCGCCATTCCGGCCTGGGGCGCGCTCTCCGACCGGCTCGGGCGGCGGCCCGTCACCCTCATCGGGTCGGGCGGCATGGCGCTGTGGGCCTTCGCCTTCTTCGCCCTCGTCGACTCGCGCTCGCCCGCCGTCATCACCCTCGCGGTGACCGCCGGGCTGCTCCTGCACGGCGCGATGTACGGGCCGCAGGCCGCCTTCATCTCCGAGCTGTTCGACACCAAGGTCCGCTACTCCGGGGCCTCCATGGGCTCCCAGCTGGCCTCGATCGTCGCCGGCGCGCTCGCCCCGATCATCGCCGTGGAGTTGCTCAAGGACTACGACTCATCGGTGCCCGTCTCCGTGTACCTGTCTGCCGCCGCCCTGGTCACCACCGCCACCGTGCTCGCCGCCCGCGAGACCCGGGGCCGGGATCTGTCGGCCACCGGGCAAGGGGCGGCCGCCGGGGCAAAGGCGCACGACGACGCCGTACGGGTCTGAGTGCGCGGGCCCGGAGAAACGGCCTCCGGGACCCGGCCCCCGCTCCCGCTCCCGGCCCGGAAGGCTGCCACGATGGCCCCCGTGAACGACTCCCCCGACACCGCGGCCGCCGTGGCGCGGCTCCTGGAGCTGCTGGCCGAGGACGCCCCGGCGGAACGGTTCGCCGAGCCCTCGGCGCAGGTTCGTACCCTCGGCCTGACCCCCGCCGAGCAGGACCTGGTCGACCGGGCCACCCGGACCGCCCTGGACATCCGCCGCACGCTGGCCCAGCACCGCCGACGCGAGACCGAGCTCGCCGCCCTCTTCGACACCGCCGGGGACCTGGCGGCGCTGCGCGACCTGGACGCCGTACTGCGGGCGATCGTGCACCGTGCGCGGCTGCTGCTGGGGGCGGACGTCGCGTACCTGACCCTGGCCGACGCGGCCGCCGGGGACACCTTCATGCGGGTCACGGACGGCTCCGCGTCGGCCCGGTTCCAGCAGCTCAGGCTGGGCATGGGCGAGGGGCTGGGCGGGCTGGTGGCGCAGACCGGGCGGCCGTACTGGACCTCCGACTACACCGTCGACGACCAGTTCGCCCATACGCCCGCGATCGACACCGGCGTGGGCGAGGAAGGACTGCGGGGCATCCTCGGCGTCCCGCTGCGGCTCGGCGCCCGGCTCATCGGCGTGCTGTACGCGGCGCAGCGCGGCGTGCGCGAGTTCACCCCGGACTCCATCGCCCTGCTCTCCTCCCTCGCCGATCACGCCGCCATCGCCATCGACAGCGCCCGGAGGCTGGACGAGACCCACTCCACACTCCTCGAACTGAACGCGGCCACCGAGACCGCCCGCGAGCACAGCGAGGCGCTGCGCCGCGCGGCCGAAACCCACGACCGGCTCACCGATCTCGTGCTGCGCGGCGGCGAAGTGGCCGACGTGGCACGGGAGATAGCCGCGATCCTCGGCGGCGGGCTGGTGGTGCACGACGCGGACGGTACCGAACTGGCGCGGGTCGCGGCCGCCCCGCTCGCCCCGCCCGCCGACGGGGTGGCCGCCTCGCGGGCCGACGGGCGGGCTGTGGACGTGGACGGCATCTGGGTCTGCGCGGTGATGGCCGGATCCGAGCTGCTGGGCAGCATCGCGCTCACCGGGCGCCCCGCCCTGCCGGACACCGACCGCCGGCTGTTCGAGCGTACGAGCCTGGTCGCCGCGCTCCTCCTGCTGCTGCGGCGGTCGGTGGCCGAGGCCGAGGACCGGGTGCGCGGCGAACTCCTCGACGACCTGCTCGCCGAGGACCACCCCGACCGGCCCCGGCATCCGGGCAGCCTCACCCTGCGCGCCCGGCGGCTGGACGTGCACCTGGGGAACCCGCACGACGTGCTGGTACTGCACTGCGCACTCCCCCGGCGCCAGCGCCTGCAGGCCGAGGCGGCCCGCCGGGCGCGGGAGCTGCGCGGGCTGGCGGGCCTGTACCAGGGGCACGTGGTGATCCTCGCCCCGGCCGCCGAGGCGCGCCTCGCACCCCGCGAACTCGCCCTGGAATTGGGCCGGTTCCTGGGCTCCCCGGTCACCGTCGGGGCGGCCGGCCCGGCCCTCGGGCCCGGCGAGCTGCCGCGCACGTACGCGGACGCCCTGCGCTGCCTGGAGGCACTGCGCAGCCTGGGGCGCACCGGGGAAGGCGCCTCCCTCCCCGAACTCGGCTTCGTCGGGATGCTGTTGGGCGACCACCGGGACGTCGGCGGATTCGTGACCCGGGTCCTCGGGCCCGTCCTGGAGTACGACGCCCGGCGCGGCACCGAGCTGATCCGCACCCTCGCCGCCTACTACGCGGCGGGCGGCAGCCTGTCGAAGGCGAAGGACGGCCTGCACGTCCACGTCAACACGGTGGTCCAGCGCCTCGACCGGATCGCCCGCCTCCTCGGGCCCGACTGGAACAGCCCGGAGCGTGCCCTGGAGACCCAACTGGCCCTGCGCCTGCACCGGCTCGTCACCCCGGAGCGGCCGTCGCCCTGGCGACAGCCCTGACCGGCGTCCGGATCCGGCCGTGTGCGTCCACGGGGGCGCGGATCGACGGCCCGCGCGCTACCCTCCGCGCATGATTGACATGAGCATGTCGCATAGCCGCAGAAGAGCCGGCCGCCGCTCCCTCGTCTGCCTCCTCCTGCTGGCCCTCCTGGGTACGGTGACCACCGCGACCGCCGCCGACCGGGCACCCACCCCTTCTGCCACGAGCGCCGCCGCCACCGCCCACTGGGGCGACCGCCGCCTCGACGAGGTCGCCTTCCTCACCACCCACAACGCCTTCACCAACTACCAGGACTCCCGCTGGAGTTCGGTCAACCAGTCCGAGTCGATCCGGGCCCAGCTCGACGCCGGCGTCCGCGGCCTCAGCCTGGACACGCACTGGTACGAGCGCAGCACCTGGCTCTGTGTCATCAGCTTCGGCAGCGACTGCTACCCGAGCGACGTCTACCTCTGCCACGGCGACTGCAAGACCTTCGCCGGAGCCACGTACGCCCTGCCCCGGCAGTCCTTCCACGGGACGATGCAGACCGTCGTGGACTTCCTCGCCGCCCACCCGCAGGAGGTGGTGACCGTCTTCCTGGAGGACTACGTCAGCCCCGAGCAGCTGGAACGCTCCCTCGGGCGGGTCCGCGGCCTCCAGGACCTGGTCTTCCGGCCCGACCAGTGGGGCGTACGGCAGAACGGCTGGCCCAGGGTGGCCGATCTCGTCGGCGCCGGCAAGCGTCTGCTGATCTTCTCCGACCGGTCCGACCGCGAGCGGCTGGGCGTCATGTACGACAAGTCCTGGACGGTCAGCAACTTCTGGAGCCTCGGCGACCTCGGCAACGACCTCGGCTGCGTCACGCGCTGGGCGGACATCCCGCTCGACCGCCAGGAGCCGGGATTCAGGCGGCTGTTCACGATGAGCCACCACCGCAACGTGCCCACGGTGCTCACGGCGGCCCTGGACAACGGCAACAAGCTGCGCGACCGCATCGCCGGCCCGTGCCGGACCGCGACCGGCGGACGGGACCCGAACTACGTCTCCGTCGACTTCCACCGGCTGTCGGACGGCAGCGGCCACACCCCCGCCTCCGTCGTCGCGGAGCTCAACACACGCCCCTGAGGCACAGCGCCGTCAGGGTGGCCGGCCCGGTGCGGATCAGCCGGCCGCCCGCGCGGTGAGCGAGCGCCGTTCGTCCTCGTTCAGCCCGCCCCAGACCCCGTACGGCTCCTGCACGCTCAGCGCGTGCCGCAGGCACTCCGTCTGCACCGGGCAGAGCGCGCAGACCTCCTTGGCTCCCCGCTCCCGGACGGTACGGTCCTCCCCGCGCTCCCCCGCCGGGTGGAAGAACCGGTCCGTGCCGAGGTTCCGGCAGGCCGCCTCCTCCTGCCACAGCCAGAGGTGCTCCGACAGGCCGGGCAGACGCGACACGTTCGACATGTCCCGACTCCTCTCGTCTCGTCAAGGTTCCGCCGGCGCGTTCCCCGCACGCGCGCGGGCGCCCCTTCCCCCTCGTCTGGCCTGGCACGAGTTTTCGAAACCGGTTCGGTACGGGAAACCCGTTCTGTTCGTCCTGCCACAGGCGGGTGTCCGTTCGGGCCGACCGGGTACAAGCGCACCACGAGATCACGGAACACCACGAAACCGAGGACGGGGTGAGGGCGCAGTGCACACCATCGGACCGGACACCGGCCAAACCGCACCGGCCACCCGGAGGGCGGCCGTGCGCCAGCGCCGCCGACTGGCGCTGCGCGGCGCCCGCCGACAGGTCGCGCGGGGCAGGGAGTTCACCCGCGAGGCCCTGAGGGACTGGGGGTGGGACGGCTGCGACACCGCCGAGGACGCGCTGCTGGTCGTGTCCGAACTGGTCACCAACGCGAACCTGCACGCGGACGGCTGCCACGAGCTGCAGCTGCTCAGCGGCGAAACGTTCCGCGTCGAGGTGTACGACGGCCTCCGCGAGCTGCCGCGACTGCCGTCGGGATCCCGGCCGGGCACGCCGGGCGGGCACGGCCTGCAGATAGTACGGCGGCTCGCCGACGACTGGGGGGCCGAGGCGCACGAGCACGGCAAGGTGGTGTGGGCGGAGATCGACGCCGCACGGCTGCGGCCGGAGCCGGCCCTGCGCGGGCTGGACCTCTGCCGGGGGCTCTGAGACCGGGTGGAGACCGGGGCCCGAAGGGCTTCCGGCCTGAACCGGGGCCGAACCGGGGCCCGAAGGGGCTTCCGGCCGGCAGAACGCCACCGGCCGTGTGGGGCGGGACCGAGGTCATCGCCTCGGTCCCGC
>NZ_JBEYVX010000064.1:0-33696 GCF_040644195.1 Streptomyces sp. NPDC047014
TCCCCATGTCCTGGCCCTCCGTCCCTCCCTCGTTCCCCACCCCCCCTCCCCCCCCCTCTCCCGCGTTCTCTCCCTGCCCCCCTTTCGCCGCCTCCCCCGCGTCCCCCTGCCGGCGGGGCCGGCGGCCGACCGGTTCAGGGGGCCTGTCCGGCCGTGGTTCCGGCGGGGCTGGCGGATGTGGTTCGGGCGGAGGGGGCGGGCGCGAGACCCAGGGCCGGGAGCATGACCGCGTCCACGAACCGGATCAGGTAGTCGGCGTCGGCGTAGCGCCCCTCCAGCACCGGGCGGATCCGCAGCATGCCCATCAGCTGGGCCGGCAGGAACTCCACGGCCGGATGGTCCGCCGTGATCTCGCCGCGCGCGACCGCCCGCCCGACCATCGCGCCGAAGGCGGCCAGCTCCGGCTCCACCAGCGCCTCGCACAGGGCCGCCTGCAGCTCCTCGTCGCTGAGCACGGCGTGCCCGAGGGCCTGCGTGAGGCGGGTGTCGCGCCCTGAGGTGCCGGCCGCGATCCGGGCCGCCTCGCGCAGATCGCCCGCGAGGCTGCCGGTGTCCACGGCGGCGAGGCTGCCCCGGCGGGTTGCGCGCAGGGCGGCGGCGACGAGGCGGGGCTTGGTCCGCCACTGCCGGTAGAGCGTGGACTTGCCGCAGCTCGCGCGGGCGGCGACGCCCTCCATCGTCAGGGCCTCGTAGCCGTGCTCGCGCAGCTGCTCCAGGACGGCGTCGAAGAACTCCTGCTCCCGCTCCGGGGTGATCTTGGAGCGGCGCGCGGGGGGCGGCGTCGTCGACGTCATGGGCTGCGGCTCTCCTCGGGGCGGCTCGACGGTGGGTTCCACCAGGAAGTGTACGGGAGACGTGACCGTATCGGTACACGAGCGTATCGATACGCCAATGTATCGATACACTGGCGTGTCGCGTTGCGCGCAACAGGAAGAGAGACCGGGGGATGACCTCGCACACCACGCCTGCCGGGACGGCGGGCGAAGACGGAAACGGAGCCGGAGACGGGGCCGGGCCCAGAGCCGGTGCCGAGCCCGGGGCCGCGCCCGGAGCTGAGCCCGGGGTCGCGGCCGGGGCCGCAGCCGGAGCCGGGCGCAGCGCCGCCCGGCGGCGGCTCGTGCGCGAGCTGCTGCTCGTTGCGGGCTTCTTCACCGTCTACAAGGCCGGCCGGCTGCTCTCGACCGACCGCACCGCCGAGGCGTTCCGCAACGCCGGGCGAATATGGGACGCCGAGCGGGTGCTGCACCTGCCCGGCGAGGACGCGGTCCAGCGACTGCTGCTGCACGGGGACGCCCTCGTGACCACCGCGAACACCTACTACGCGACCGTGCACTTCCCCGCGACCGCCCTCTTCCTGATCTGGCTCTACGTCCGCCGCCCCGGCCACTACCTGTGGACGCGGCGCGTGCTCGCGGTCCTCACCGGCACCGCCCTGGTCCTCCACCTCGCCTATCCGCTCGCGCCGCCGCGGATGCTCGACATCGCCGGGCTCATCGACACCGGCCAGGTCTACGGGCCCACCGTCTACCGGGCCGCGCCGGACACCGACACCCTGGCGAACCAGTTCGCCGCGATGCCCTCGCTGCACTTCGGCTGGGCGCTGATGCTCGCGATCGGCGTGATCGCCGCCACCCGCCCCGCCCCCGGATCCGGGACGGCCCGCTCCCGGCTGCGCTTCCTGTGGCTGCTGCACCCGCTGGTGACGCTCCTGGTCATCGTCGGCACCGCCAACCACTACTGGCTCGACGCGATCGTGGCCGCCGCCCTGCTCGGGCTCGCGCTGCTGGTGGTCCCGCGGCCGAGGCGGAACGATTCGCCGCCGGGCGGACCCGACCCCGCCGTACGGGAACTGCCCCGGCAGCGCGCTTCCGTGGAGGCGGCCCCCGTAGCGGCCGGTGCCGTAGGAGCGGGGCAGTGAACGACACCGCTCTCGCCGTCGGGCTCTGCCTCGGCTCGGCCGTCGCCTACGCGGCCGCCGCCGTCGCCCAGGAGCGGCTGGCCCGCGCCGGCCGGGCGCACAGCGCGCGGACGCTGATGGGCGCCGGTGCCTGGTGGTGGTCGGCCGGGCTGAACGCCGCCGCGGCGCTGCTGCACGCGGCCGCCCTGCGCTATGGGCCGCTCACCCTGGTCCAGCCGCTCGGCGCGCTCACCCTGGTGGCGGCCGTGCCCATGGGGGCGCGGCGCTCCGGGCGACGGGTGGCCCGTACCGAATGGCGGGGCACGCTCGCCACCGTGGCGGGGCTCGGCCTGCTGCTGCTCCCGGCCTCAGGGCCCGCCCCGGACGACACGCTCACGCTGGCCGAGGCCCTGGGGGTCTCCGGCGCCACCATCGCGGTCATCCTGGCGCTGACCGCCGTACGGGAGCCCGGCTCGGGGCTGCGGCACGCGACCGCGTCGGGGCTGGCCTCGGCGGTGGCGTCGGCCCTGACGCAGACGGTGGCGGTGGCGGGCGGGCGCGGGGGATCGCTGTTCAGCGTGCGGGTCGTGTCCGTGGCGCTGCTCGTGGTGGTGTTCGCGGTGGGCGGGATGCTCCTGTCGCAGCGGGCCTACCGGGGCGGCGGGCTCGGCGCCCCGCTCGCGGTGGTGAACCTCGCCAATCCGCTGGCCGCCGCGGCCATCGGCGCGTTCCTCCTCGGCGAACGCCTCCAGGGCGGCGCGGCGGGCCTGCTCCTGGCCGCCGCCGGAGCGGCGGCGGCGACCCGCGGAGTCATCCTCCTCACCCGCCTCCCGGCACCACCCCGCCCGGAACGCATGAGCCCCCGCACCCCGGCGACCGTCTGACCGCCGCCGGGGGCAGGCCCTGGGAAAGAGACGGCCTAGGGTGGGCGGGCCAGGTGCGACATCCGACTGCGAGCAGCGAGAGAGCCGGTACTCCGATGAGCGTCACCCCCGCCACCCCCGTCATTCCTGTCCCCACCGCCGACCTGTACGACGAGTACGGCGACTCCCTCGGCATCTGCACCACGGCCTTCCGCCAGTTCGGCGGCCGCCGGCTGTTCGCGGGGCCGGTGCGGACGGTCCGCTGCCACGAGGACAACTCCCTGCTGCGCGAACTCCTCCAGACGCCGGGGGAGGGCGCCGTCCTCGTGGTGGACGGCGGCGGCTCGCCCCGTACCGCCCTGGTGGGCGACCTCCTCGCGGGCGCCGCCGAGCGCAACGGCTGGGCGGGCCTCGTCATCAACGGCAGCGTCCGCGACAGCGCCGCCCTCGCCACCCTGGACCTGGGCATCAAGGCCCTCGGCACGATCCCCCGCAAGAGCGGAAAGACGGGCGCGGGCGCGGTGGACGAGCCGGTCACCATAGGCGAGATCACCTTCCACCCGGGCGACACACTCCACGCCGACGACGACGGCGTGGTACTCCTCCCCACCTGACCGGCCCACCCCGCCCCCGGCGGCGGAGCCGGCTGCGGCGACAACCGCATGGGCGGGGGCCCGGGGGCTGCGGCAGAGCAGCGAGGGCGGAGCCGGCTGCTGCGGCTACAGCCGCGCGAGCGGTGACGCGTGGCTGCGACGGCAACGGCGGCGACGTGGCTGAGGTAAGAGCGCGATGGCGGCTCCTGCGGCAACGGTGAGGGCGGGGACGGGCCCGGCCGCGACAACGGCGGGACGGCGACGGCAGCCGCTCCGCCGACGGTGCTGCGGCAACACCGCGCAGGGGGGATGGTGACTGCGGCGAGACCAGCCATGGCCGCTCTTGCTGCGGCAGCTGGGGCGGTGACGCGGGCTGCCGTTCCGGCGGCGGCGCTGCGGCGACAACCGCGCGAGCCAGGGCGGGGGCCGCCGCGATGCCCGCGCGAGCGGGGAGGCGGGGACCCGCAGGCATCCACGGATCAGGTCCCGGGCGCGATGCCCGCGGGAGCGGGGTGGCGGGTACCGCGACAACGACGACGGGGGCGACGGCAGTTGCCGCGAGAGTGGGGGCGGGTGCGGTGGTCGGCAGCGAGAACCGGCCACGGTCGCCGTACCCGCCCTGGTTCGGGACGGCCCGGCGGGTTTCACTGCCGGTTCATGAGACGACCCCACAGGATCACCGGCCTGCTCGGCGCGTTCACGCTCGCCGTTGCCGCCCTGGCTGCCGCTGCCCCAGCGAACGCCCAGCCCGCTGTTGCCCTTGCTCCCGCCGATCCGGCGCACGCTCAGCCCGCCGCTGCGCTGGTCACCGCCGGTCGGGCGAACGCGCAGCCCGCCGCTGCCCTTGCTCCCGCCGATCCGGTGCACGCTCAGCCCGCCGCTGCGCTGGTCACCGCCGGTCGGGCGAACGCGCAGCCCGCCGCTGGCCTGGCTCCCGCAGGGACGGTCCACGCCCAGCCCGCCGCTGCCCTGGCTCCCGCAGGGACGGCCCCCGCGCAAGCCGCCGGAGCGGCCCAGCCCGCCGGCGGCCCCACCCCGCCCGCCGAGTTCGGGACCGACTGGCATGACCCGGTTACCCCCGCCCCGGCCATAGCCACGCCACCGACCCGGGCCTGTCGGGTGGTGCTCGCCGTTGCCGAGTTTCGGGACTTCACGCCCTATCGGGGCGACTACACCCCGCCCACCGGCTGCGGCCACTCCGCCTGGGCCAAGGTCGTGCTGCGGCTCGACGGGAAGGTCAAGGGGCGGCAGTACGACCGGCTGGGGCATGTGGCCGTCGGGGGCGTGGAGGTGCTGCGGACCTCCACCCCGCAGCCCTCGCCCGACGGCATCACCTGGTCCGTCGAGAAGGACGTCACCCGCTACCGCGACACCCTCGCCCGCCCGCAGCCCGTCGAAATGCTCATCGGCAACGTCGTCGACGACACCTACACCGGGGTCATCGACGTCACGGTGACACTGACCTTCTACGCCGCCGACCGCCACACCCCCGCCCCCGACACCCCCGACCGCGTGCTGCCGCTCACCTCCCCGGCCGTCACCACCCCGCGCAACACCGAACGCCTGCTGGCCGAGGTGTACGCCACCGGCTCCGGCGGCGGCTGCGAGGAGTACTGGTACCTGACCACCCCCACCGCCGCCCCCTACTCCTGCAAGGCCGACGGCGGCGGTCCCCACCGCGAGGTCCGCATCTCCGTCGACGGCCGGCTCGCCGGCATCGCCGCGCCCTTCCCCACCGTCTGGACCGGCGGCTGGTCCAACCCCTTCCTCTGGTACGTCACCCCCGCCCCCCGGGCCTTCGACGTCCAGCCCGTCCTCTACGACCTCACCCCCTACGCCGCCCTCCTCAACGACGGCCGCCCGCACCGCATCGACGTCACCGTCGCCGGCGTGCCCGCCGGGCAGAGCGGCTGGAGCACCCCCACCAACCTCCTGCTCTGGCAGGACGAGGCCCGCACCGTCGTTACCGGCGCCCTCACCCGGCACCAGGAGAGCGCCCCCACCGGCCACTCCCGCTGGACACCCGCCGCCCCCGGCACCCCGCACCGGCTCGACACCGAGGGCGCCCACCGGCTGACCGTCTCCGGCCACCTCGACACCTCGCACGGCCGCGTCACCACCACCGTCACCCGCTCCGTCCGCCACGACTCCGTGCACCGCTGGACCGACGGCGAGAGCAGCGACGCCCTCGACGCCACCTGGACCGACGAGGAGAGCGTCACGCACGGCCCCGTCACCACCCGCACCACCCGTACGTACACGATGAACGGCGAGACCACCCTCGGCCCCGGCGACCGGCTGCGCACCGTCCTCTCCCTCGGCGACCGCGCCGACACCCGGACCCTGCGCGGCGGCCGCACCCTCACCACCGGCCGCCTCGACGACCGGTACACGGGCGACGCCACCTACACCGCGAACGTCCCCCGCGACCAGCGGCACGCCGTCGGCACCACCACCGCCCGCCACCGCCTGTACGGGTCGATGGCCCCCGGCGGGTGCTACGACCGCACGGTCGGGACCGTCCAGGGCACCGTGACGGTGGACCGGCGCCACTGCTGACACCGCGGGCGCCTACGATGATCCGCCATGGACACGAGTGAGGCCGGCAGACAGCTGATCGACGGGCGCTTCGAACTGGTCGCGCCCCTGGGCAGCGGCGGTATGGGAACGGTATGGCGGGCCAGGGACATCGCCCTGCACCGCGAGGTCGCGCTCAAGGAGGTGCGGCCGCCGGACCCGGCGACCGCCGCCGCCCAGCCGGAGCTGGCCGAGCAGATGCGCGAGCGCGCCGTCCGCGAGGCCCGCGCCCTCGCCCGCCTCGCCCACCCGCACGTCGTGACCATCCACCACATCGTGGAGCCCGCGGACGGCGCCGAGGGCCACCCGTGGATCGTCATGGAGATGGTCAAGGGCGGCTCCCTGCACGACAAGCTGGAGTCCGGCCCGCTGCCGCCCGCCGAGGTGGTGCGGCTCGGCCTCGACGTGCTGTCCGCGCTGCGCGCCGCCCACGCCGAAGGCGTCCTGCACCGCGACGTGAAGCCGGCCAACGTCCTGCTGCGCCCCGACGGCTCCGCCGTCCTCACGGACTTCGGCATCGCCGCCCTGCACGACTCCACCCAGCTCACCGCCACCGGCGTGCTCATCGGCTCGCCCGAGTACATCGCGCCCGAGCGGGTCCGCGGCGAGGAGGGGCTGGCCGCCTCCGACCTGTGGTCGCTGGGCATGCTGCTCTACGTCGCCTCGGAAGGGGTCAGCCCGCTGCGCCGGGCCACCAGCCTGGCCACGGTCGTCGCCGTCCTCGACGACCCGATCCCCGCGCCCGCGCGCTCCGGCGCGCTGGGGCCCGTACTGGAACAGCTGCTGGTCCGCGACCCGGCCGTACGGCCCGACGGGGCGCGGCTGGAACAGCTGCTGCGGGACGCGAGCGCCGCGCTCGGTGCCGACGCGGGCGCGCGGCGGCCGTACGCACCCGCCGCTCCGGCCACTCCCGCTACGCCTGCCACTCCCACCCCGCCGCCGGCCGGGTCCGGCAGTCCGTACGGGCAGTTCGGGCCGTACTCCCCGTCCACCCCACCGCCGTACGGACCGGGCGTCCCCGGCGGATCCCCGTACGCCGGGCCCGCCGCCACCACGCCCGTGGGCGCGGCCCCCGCACCGGCCCGCCGCACGCGCCCCGCCCTGCTCGCCGCCGTGGCCGCCGCCGTCCTGGTCGCCGGTGTCGTCGGCGTGGTCCAGCTGCTGCCCGGCGGGTCCTCCGGCGAGGACAAGGCCAGGGGCGCCACCGACCGCACCGCCGTCGCGAGCTCCGCCAACCCCGCCACCCCCGCCGCCGGGAACGGCGCCACCGCCCCGGCGGTGCGGGCGGACACCCCGAAGGCGGACGCGCCCCGGACGGACCTGATGACCCCCGAGGGGGTCCGTACGGCCGTGGAGGCGTTCAAGAAGCAGGCGGGGACGACCACCTTCGTCGACATGGTCCTCTACGACGGCTACATCCTCGCCTCCATCCCCACCGCCGCCGGCGCCGAGACCGTCGACTCCTGGCAGTACCGGGACGGCGCCGCCTCGCGCACCGGCCCGGACGGCACGGTGGACAGGACGAAGCCGCTGATCGACATGGCGGCCGTCAACTGGGACACCCTGCCCAGCCTGCTGGAGCAGTCCAAGAGGGACCTCAAGGTCGAGAAGCCGACCTCGCGCCACGTCATCATCGACCCCTGGATGATGGACAAGACCCCGGCGATCCGGACCTACCTCAGCGACGAGTACGGACGCGGCGGCTACATCCTGTGGGGCATCGACGGCAAGCTCCGCAAGGTCTACGCCAGCTGAACCGCCGGCCCCGTTCCCCCCTGCCCCGTTCCCACTTGCCCCCCACAAGCGCCGAGGAGCACCCCGCCATGCCCCGCTGGAGCACCACCCTCACCACGGCAGGCATAGCCGACCCGCGGCTGCGGGAGGACTACACGCACGCCGCCCGCCGGGTGCTCCGCCGGGAGTCCGCGCCGTACCTCGCGCTGCGGCTGCTCGCGGCGCCGCCGCTGGTGCCCGCACTGGCCTCCGGTCTGGCCTTCATGAACCTGGTCGACGACGTGGCCGAGACCGGCAGCCTGCGGGAACGGGCCGACGGTCTCGCCGCGTTGACCGAGCGGGTGGAGGCGGCGCTGAGGACCGGGGACAGCCCGGACCCGGTGCTGCGCGCCTACGCCCACGCCGTGGACACCCGCGGCCTCCCCGCGCACTGGGTGTCCCGCTTCCTGGAGGGCGCCGCCACCGCCGAGGCGGGCTTCGACGGCTTCGCCGACGAGGACGCCTTCCAGGGGTACCTCGACGCCTACGCCTGGCCCGGGGTCCTGGTCTTCACCGGCCTCCAGTACCAGGGCGGCCCCGATCCGGAACAGGCCGCCGGCTGGCGGCGGTTCACCGAGGCCGCGCAGCGCGTGGACTTCCTCGCCGACCTCCACGGGGACCTCGCGGAGGGCCGCCTGTGCCTGCCGCGCGCCCGCCTCGCCGAGCACGGGGTGACCCGCGCCGATCTGGAGGCGGCGCGTGACACCCCTGCCGTACGGGCCCTCCTCGCCGCCGAGACCCGGCGCGCCCGCGCCTCGCTCGACGCCACCCGCGGCCTCCTCGACCTCGCCGTGCCGGGCCTGCGCCCCGTGGTCGCCACGATGGCGGACCTCATGGCGCATCAGCTGACGGCGGTGGAACGGGCGGGCGCGGGCGCCCTGCGGCGGGACGTCGGCTACGGGACCGTCGCACCCCTGCGGATCCTGCTGCGCGCCGCCCGCCGCCGTCATACCGTCCAGGACGCGCCTAGTACGCGCCGTTGACGTTGTCGATCGACCCGTAGCGGGCGGCCGCGTAGTTGCAGGCGGCGGTGATGTTGGCGACGGGGTCGTAGGAGTCCGTCGAGGTGCCCGGCACGTGGTAGGCACGGAAGGTCGGGTCGATGACCTGGAGCAGGCCCTTGGAGGGGATTCCGTTCCGGGCGTTGATGTCCCAGAGGTTGATGGCCTTCGGGTTGCCCGAGGACTCCCGCATCACATTGCGGTGAATTCCGTTGTAGCTGCCGGGAATTCCGTGCTTGGCCATGACGGACAGGGACTCGCGGATCCAGCCGTCCAGAGTGTCGGGGTAGGCGGTCGCGGGCTTGGCCGCCGCGGCCGTCTTCGCCTGGGTGCCGAGGCTCAGCTTGATGCCCGGACGGATCACCGACGGGTTGTCACCGACGACCCCGCGGTTCGCCGCGTAGAGCTGCTGCCATCCGCCGCTCACGGAATGCGTGGCGGCGATCTCCGAAAGGGTGTCGCCGGCGACCACGGAATAGGTGGCGGCCTTGGCGGGGGCCGCGGGAAGGGCGGTGGGCGCCTTGGCAGGCACCACCGCGAGCGCGGTGGGCGCTTTGGCCGTCTCCACCGCTCCGGCGGTGGTCGCGCTGATCAGCGGCAGGGTGAGGACGGCGCCACCGGTGCCGGCGAGGGCCAGCTTGCGGGTGATCGGGTTCTGCTTGGGACGGCGGTGCTTTCCCTTTGCGGGCATGGCGGAATTCCTCACCTGGGGGGACGGGAGAGCCCGGGAGGCGGCCGATCGGGGGAGCTCGCCACCAGGAACGAGGTGACCGTAAATGAGCTCTGGCGAGAGGAACAAGGCCCGAATTCCGCGTATAGATCGACATCTCGCCGGAGTGCCGGTAAATGACCTTGTGGATTGTCATGAGAAAAGGCCGATTCCCTTTCCGGGGAAAGGGAATCGGCCTCTCGGGGCAAATGATGTTGTCCGGTCCGGCGTGACTGACATCACGGGTGCCGGGCGGTGGGCTCAATAGGGGCAAGTCCGGCCTCTGACGGCCTCATTCGGGCGACTGGCGCGTAGGTGTCAAATCGCCCATCGGGGACTCTTTCCGGCGGGAAAGGGGCTACGGCAGCAGCTCCAGGGCATCCGCCACGGCCCTCCGCGAGGCCGGCAGCAGCGGAAGCCGTACGTCCGGGGTCGGAATGCGGCCCTGCGCGTGCAGCACGCCCTTCACCACGGCCGCCCCGGGCTCCGCGAACACCGCCGCCGACAGCCGCGCCAGCGGATGCCCCAGCGCCCGCGCCTGCAGCGCGTCTCCCGCCCGCCACGCCCCGGACAGCTCCACGAACCGCTCCGTCGCCAGATGGGCCGAGGCCAGGATCCCGCCGGGCGCCCCCAGCGCCATCAGCGGCGAGGCGTACACATCGTCCCCGGCCAGGACCGCGAACCCGTCCGGCAGGTCGCCGAGCAGCGCCACGGCGTCCTCGTCGACCCGGCCGCCCGCGAGCTTCACCCCGGCGACGCCCGGCAGCGCCCCGAGCGCCCGCAGCGTGGCCGCGTCGAGCGGCTGACCGGTCCGGTAGGGGATGTGATAGACGATCAGCGGGACCGGACTCACCTCGACCAGGCGCGTGAAATGCGCCAACACCCCGGCCGCCGAAGGCCGGACGAACGGCGGTACGGTCACCAGCGCCGCCCCGGTCCGCGGCCACCGGGCCAGCCGGGCGAGCGCCGCCTCGGCGGCCCGGGTCCCGGAGGCCCCGGCGCCCACCGTCAGCAGGGCGTCCCGCTCCCGGCAGACCCGGGCGCAGACGTCCGTGACGAGGTCGCGCTCCGCCTCCTCCAGCGCGGCCGCCTCCCCGGTGGTGCCGAGGGCGACGATCCCGGTGGCCCCGGCGTCGAGGACCTGGTGCGCCAGCGCCTCCAGTGCCTCGGCGGCGACCTCCCCGGTGGCGGCGAAGGGGGTGACGAGCGGTACGTGGATCCCGTACAGCGGAAGCGTTCCTGCGATGTCCTGTGCCATACCGAAGAGCCTCACCCGCCCCGAGCCGCGAATCCAGTTCGCGTTTCTTACCCGACCCGTAAGCTGAGCCGATGCTCGACGTACGCCGCCTGCGCCTGCTGCGCGAACTCGCCCGGCGCGGCACCATCGCCGCCGTGGCCGAAGCGCTCGCTTTCAGCCCTTCGGCGGTCTCCCAGCAGCTCGGCGTGCTGGAACGGGAGGCCGGCCTGCCGCTGCTGGAGCGCACCGGCCGCCGGGTGCGGCTCACCCCGGCCGGGCAGAACCTGGTCCTGCACGCCGAGGCAGTACTGGAACGGCTGGAGCGGGCCGACGCCGATCTGGCCGAGGCGCGCGGCGGCCTCGCGGGCGCGCTGCGGATCGGGGCCTTCCCCACGGCCACCCGCGCCATCGTCCCAGCCGCCCTGGTGGACCTCGCCCGGCGCCACCCGGGCCTGGAGCCGATGGTCTCCGAGACCGACCCGGCGGAGGTGGCCCACGCCCTGCGCGCCGGGGACCTGGACGTGGCGCTGGTGCACGCGTACGACTTCGTACCGGCCGCGCGGGAGCCGGGACTGACCACCGAGCCGCTGTACGGCGAGGCGATGTACCTGGCCGTACCGGGGGCGGACGCCCCGCGCGAAGCCGCAGCCGCAGCCGAGACGGAGGCCGATTCCGGCGGGGTGCCCGAGCAGGGCGCCGTCCTGCGGGCCCACGCCGCCGCGCCCTGGATCACCGCCACCCCCGGCACCCTCTGCCACGCCATGACCGTACGGGCCTGCCAGGCCGCCGGATTCACCCCGCGGGTACGCCACCGCGTGGACGAGTTCGCCACCGTGCTCGCACTGGTCGCCGCGGGCCAGGGGGTGGCCGTCGTACCGCAGCTCGGGGTGGCGGAACCGGCCGATCCGGCCGTGCGCCTCACCCGGCTGGCCATGCAGCGCCGGACGAACCTCGCCTTCCGCAGCGGGGCCGGCACCCACCCCGCCGTGGCCGCCTTCGGCGCGGCGCTCCGGGCCGCCGTACCGCCGGATCTGGCCGGGTCGCGCGCCGCGGGGTGACACAACTCCCGTACCGGCGCACACGCGTGTACGTTCGGTGATCCAGAAGCATTCGATCGAGAGCGGGGTACGACGTGACACATCGCGTACGAGGGGTCATCGCGCGGAGCAAGGGCGCACCGGTGGAGACGACGACGATCCTCGTGCCCGACCCGGGACCGGGCGAGGCCCTGGTCCGCGTGCAGGCGTGCGGGGTCTGCCACACCGACCTCCACTACCGCGAGGGCGGGATCAACGACGAGTTCCCCTTCCTCCTCGGCCACGAGGCCGCCGGTGTCGTCGAGTCGGTCGGCCCGGACGTCACCTCCGTGGCGCCCGGTGACTTCGTCGTCCTCAACTGGCGTGCGGTGTGCGGCACCTGTCGCGCCTGCCGGCGCGGCCGCCCCTGGTACTGCTTCGCCACGCACAACGCCACCCAGCCCATGACCCTGGAGGACGGCACCCCGCTCTCCCCGGCCCTGGGCATCGGCTCCTTCGCCGAGAAGACCCTGGTCGCCGCCGGCCAGTGCACCAAGGTCGACCCGGCCGCCTCCCCGGCGGCCGCCGGACTGCTCGGCTGCGGGGTGATGGCGGGCCTCGGCGCCGCCCTGAACACCGGCAACGTCGGACGGGGCGACTCCGTCGCCGTCATCGGCTGCGGGGGAGTGGGCAACGCGGCCGTGGCCGGGGCCCGGCTGGCGGGCGCCTCGAAGATCATCGCGGTGGACCTGGACGACCGGAAGCTGGAGTGGGCGCGCGGCCTGGGCGCCACGCACACCGTCAACGGCCGCACCGAGGACGTGGTCAAGGCCGTGCAGGCCCTCACCGACGGCAACGGCGCGGACGTGGTCATCGAGGCCGTCGGCCGCCCGGAGACCTACCGGCAGGCGTTCTACGCCCGCGACCTGGCCGGCACCGTGGTGCTGGTCGGCGTGCCCACCCCGGAGATGAAGCTCGAACTGCCGCTCCTCGACGTCTTCGGGCGCGGCGGCTCCTTGAAGTCCTCCTGGTACGGGGACTGCCTGCCCGAGCGCGACTTCCCGCTGCTCATCGACCTCTACCTCCAGGGACGCCTCGACCTGGACGCCTTCGTCTCCGAGACCATCCCGCTCGACGGGGTGGAGGACGCCTTCGCCCGCATGGAACGCGGCGAGGTCCTGCGCTCGGTCGTCACCTTCTGAGACACCGCGAGAGGCCCCACCAGGAGGGCCCCACGGCGAGGGGCCCTCTGCGCAGGGCCCCTCGGCGGCACCTCCTAGACTCGGGCGGACCGCACGCCCGCGCCCGCCGACACCCGGCCGGGCGCGGGCTTTCCGTACCTCGTCCACCCCAGGGGGCCGCCCGTGACCATCGTCGACAGCTACCGCCAGCCCGGCACGGTCCTCACCGACCACCGCTTCCACGTCCCCCTGGACCACGAGCGCCCGGACGGCCCGCAGATCGAGCTGTACGCCCGCGAGGTCGTCGCCGCCGGCAAGGACCCCGAGGCGCTGCCCTGGCTGCTGTACCTGGAGGGCGGTCCCGGCTTCGGCGCCCGCCGGTTCATCGGCCGGCAGGCATGGCTGGGGCGGGCCCTGGAGGACTACCGGGTGCTGCTGCTCGACCAGCGCGGAACCGGCCGCTCCACCCCGCTCAACCGGCAGACGCTGCCGCTCCACGGCACCCCCGCCGAGCAGGCCGAACACCTCTCCCACTTCCGCGCCGACTCCATCGTCCGCGACGCCGAGGCCATCCGCCCCGGCCTGACCGGCGGCGCCCCCTGGACCGTGCTCGGCCAGAGCTTCGGCGGCTTCTGCGCCACCCGCTACCTCTCCCACGCCCCCGAGGGCCTGGCCGCCGCCGTCATCACCGGCGGCCTGCCCTCGCTCACCGCCACCGCCGACGAGGTGTACGAGGCCGCGTACCCGCGCATCGCGCGCAAGAACGCCGCCCACTACGCCCGTTACCCCATGGACGTCGAACGCGCCCGCCGGATCGCCGCCCACCTCGCGGAGCAGCCGGCCGGGCTGCCCGGCGGCCACCTCCTGACCGTGGAGGCGTTCCAGTCCCTCGGCATGCTCCTGGGCGGCGGCGACGGCAGCCACGAGCTGCACTTCCTCCTGGAGGACGCCTTCGTCCCCACCTCCTCCGGTCCGGCCCTCTCCGACGCCTTCCTGGAGGGCGTCCGCGCCCGGCTCTCCTTTGCCGGACACCCCCTCTACGCGCTGGTCCACGAGGCCATCTACGCCCAGGAGCCGGCCACGCCCACCGCCTGGGCCGCCGACCGGGTCCGCGCCGGCCACCCCCGGTTCGACGCCCTCAAGACCCTCGCCGGGGACGAGCCGCTGCTCTTCGGCGGCGAGACCATCCACCCCTGGCACTTCACCACCGACCCCGCGCTCGCCCCGCTGCGCGAGACCGCCGACCTGCTCGCCGCCCGCACCGGCTGGCAGCCCCTCTACGACCCGAGCCGCCTCGCTGCCAACGAGGTCCCGGTCGCGGCCGCCGTCTACCACGACGACATGTACGTGGACGCCGGCCACTCCCTGGAGACGGCCCGCGCCATCCGCGGCCTGCGCACCTGGGTGACCGACGAGTTCGAGCACGACGGACTGCGCGCGGGCGGCCCCCGCGTCCTGGACCGCCTGCTGTCCCTGGTGCGCGACGGGGCATGAGCCGGACGGGCGGCGCCCCGGCCCGCGCGGCCCGGGGCGCCGGCCGCGGGACTCCCGTCGCCTAGGGTGCGGGACATGACCGAACGAGCCGATCAGCAGCCGCCCTTGCAGCCCATGCCCACCGACTGGACCCGCGCCCTCGCGGTGGTCGCCCACCCGGACGACCTGGAGTACGGATGCGCCGCGGCCGTCGCGGACTGGACGGACGGCGGCCGCGAGGTCGCCTACCTCCTGGCCACGCGCGGCGAGGCGGGCATCGACTCCCTCGCCCCCGGCGAGTGCGGCTCGCTGCGCGAGGCGGAGCAGCGCGCGAGCGCGGCCGTCGTCGGGGTCTCGGAGGTGGAATTCCTCGACTACCGGGACGGGGTGATCGAGTACGGCCTCGGCCTGCGCCGGGACATCGCGGCGGCCATCCGGCGGCACCGCCCCGAGCTGGTGGTCACCCTCAACCACCGCGACACCTGGGGCGGCGCCACGGGCGGCGGCTACTGGAACACCCCCGACCACAAGGCGGTCGGCCGGGCCACGCTGGACGCGGCCGGCGACGCGGGCAACCGGTGGATCTTCCCCGAACTGCTCACGGAACAGGGCCTGGAGCCCTGGGACGGCGTGCGCTGGGTCGCCGTGGCCGGCTCCACCACCCCGACGCACGCGGCCGACGCGGGGCCCGGCCTGGAGCGCTCGGTGGCCTCGCTGCTGGAGCACCGTACGTACATCGAGGTCCTGACCGACCAGGACCCGGAGGAGTACGTACGCACCTTCCTCACCGGCAACGCCCAGCAGGCGGCGCCCCGCTTCGGCGGCCGCCCGGCGATCCCGTTCGAACTCTTCCCCCGCTGAGCCGCCCGCCCTACCCTGACGGCCGGTCAGCGGGGGAAGGGCGGGGGCGGACACACGATGATCGACACCATCTCCACGGAGATCCCGGAGGGCGAGGAGCGGATCCGGCTGGAGGTCGCGGACGGGATCGCCGTCCTCACCCTCTGCCGCCCGGACCGGCTCAACGGCTGGAGCTGGGAGTCCAGCCGCCAGCTGGGCCTGTACGCGGACCGGATCCGCTTCGACCCCGCCGTCCGGGCGGTCCTGCTGCGGGCCGAGGGCCGGGCGTTCTGCGCGGGCATCGACACGACCGCCCCGGGCGGCGCCGTCACGGGCCGGTCGGCGGCCGAGCGGACCCGCGACTACTACGAGGGCATCCGCTGGGTCCACGAGCGCTTCGCGGTCCTCGCCCGCCTCCCGCAGCCGTTGGTGGCCGCCGTCCAGGGCTACTGCCTGGGCTTCGGCTTCGAGCTGGCCCTGATGGCCGATGTCCGCGTCGCCGCCGAGGACGCCGTCTTCGCCCTGCCCGAGGCCCGGCTCGGCGTGGCGGTGGACGCGGGCGGGGACCTGCGCATCGCCCGCGAGGCGGGGGCCGGGTGGGCCAAGTACCTGGCGCTGACGGGCCGCCGTATCGACGCCGCGACGGCCGAGCGCCTGAACCTCGTCCAACTCGTCGTCCCCGGCGAGGAACTGGACACCGCCTCGCGCGCCCTGGTGGCCGAGATCGCCGCCAACGCCCCGCTCGCCGTCCAGGGCATCAAGCGGGCCGTCGACGCCTACGCGGACGCCGCCCTGCCCGCCGCCCTGGACCGGGTCGCGATGACCGCGGCCCTGACCCTCACCTCGGACGACTGCCGCGAGGGCTACGGAGCCAAGGCGGACCGCCGCCCGCCGCACTTCAAGGGCACCTGACGGCCCCGCCACCCGCCGCTACGGCCGGAACGGCCCGCGCCCCAGCTGCTCGCGCACCGGGACCACCTCCGGGTTGACCACCGCCCGGCGCTGCCAGTTCCCGCCGTCGACCACCAGGGTGTGCCCGGTGACGAAGCGGGCGTACGGGGAGGCCAGGAAGGTGGCGGCCCAGCCCAGCTCGCGCGGCTCGCCCACCCGCAGGGCGGGCTGCCGCGCGTCCCGGGCCCCGGTGCGCCCGGCCGCGGCCCCCTCCAGCCCGCCCCGGATGTCCGCCGTCATATCGGCGTGCGGGAACAGCCCCGGCACCAGCCCGTTGATCTGGATGCCGTACGGACCCCACTCGACGGCGAGCGTCCGTACCAGGTTGTGCACCCCGGCCTTGGCGGCGGCGCTGTGGGCGAAGCCGGGCCCGCCCGTCCAGGCGTACGAGGCGCCGATGTTCACGATCGAGCCCGGGGTCCCGGCGGCGAGATGGCGGCGGCCGAACTCGCGGGTCATGAACCAGGTGCCGGTCAGGGTGATGTCGACCACCGCCCGCCAGGCGCCCGGGGTCAGGTCCTCGGCGGGGGAGGGGAAGTTGGCGGCCGCGTTGTTGACGAGCACGTCCGGCAGCCCGGACGCCGCCTGGGCCGCGTCGAAGACCTCCGCGACCCGCTCCGGGTCGCGGATGTCGCAGACGGCGGCCGCCACCCGGCCCGCGCCGGGGACGGCCGCCAGCTCCTCCCGGGCGGCGGCGAGCCGTTCGGGGCGCCGCCCGGCGATCACCAGATCGGCGCCGAGCCGGGCGAACTCGGTGGCCACGGCCTTGCCCAGGCCGGTGCCGCCGCCGGTCACGAGGACCACCTGCCCCGCGTACGTACCCGGGGGCAGGGCGGCGGATCCGGCCGGCGGCGGCGCGGGCAGACCGCGCTGGGGGTTCTCCATGCGCCCATCGATAGCGCGCGGGCGCCGCGATCGCCATGCCCGCGACGGGATCAGCCCTCCGGTGTGTACGCCTGCTTGCTCGCGCAGGTCCACAGCACCGCGTCGCTCGCCTGCGACTGGCGGTCGGTCACCGTGCCGCCGACCCGGTCGTCGTCGGCCGCGGCGAAGGCCCGCGTCAGCGGTACGGCGCCGGGGGCGACGGCCGGGGCGGGCAGGACCCGCGGGGCGCCCGCGCCGGACCAGTGGACGGCCCGGTAGGAGGTGGCGTAGGACTCCTCGAACTCGGTGGCGGTGCCCACGGCCACGTTCGTCGTCGGGCTGCTGCCGTCGAACTCCAGGTGGCCGTAGCCCGGCACGCGGCCCGGGTCGGTGGGCAGGGCCTCGTAGGGCTTCTTCCAGACGGCCGGGGTCCGCCGCGGGTCGTTGCGGTAGTGGTACGCCTCCAGGCCGACCACCCGGCCGCGGTCGTCGATGTCCCGGCCGAGCGTGGCGAAGGAGGCGTGGTAGCCGTTCCACACCTCCAGGCTGTACGGCGGGTAGCCGCCGCCGGCCGGCCAGACCACCGGGAAGGTCTTGGTCACCTGGATGTCGTTCGCGCTGTCGAAGTACGAGCCGCTGACGGTGCCGACGATGTCCCCGCGCTTGTTGATGCCGGTCAGCGCGACGACCTCGCTGCCCGCGATCGCGTCGGCGGGCACCGGCAGTTCCCGTACGACCCGCCCGTTCAGCCACTCCTTGCCGACGCCGCCGTCGACGGCGACGACCCGGCCGGAGGCGTTGACGTCGGCGGCCACCTCGACGCCGGGCGCGGACGGCGCGGTGAGCGCCGTCGAGACCGCGCTGCCCAGCTGGTGGGTGAAGGCGACCGAGGTACGGTCCGCGGTGCGCACGGCCGTGCCCACCAGCAGTCCCGCGGCGCTGACCGCCGTGGCGCGGCCCCGGTCGAAGCCTGCGGGCAGCGGGACGGCGTGGGCGGTGTGCTCGGCGCCCGTCCAGTAGGCGGGCCGGCCGCCGCTCTCGCCGAGCGCGAGACCGGCCGCGCCGAAGCCCCGTACGGCGCCCCCGCTCTGGCCGGGCAGGGCCGGCAGGACCTCGACGGCGGGTGTGCAGGCGGCCGGGGCGGTGCCCGCCGGGGCCGCGGCCGAAGCCGGTCCGGCGGTGGTGATCAGCCCGGTGAGCAGGACGGCGGCCCCCGCGGCGGCCGTCGTGCCCCTCATGGCGAATCCGCTCATATGTGTCTCCCCCTGGTGTCGTGCGGCGGGGCAGCGGCTCCCGCCCGTTGATCTACGGGGGCCATGCTGCCCGACGGGCACACCCTTCGCACACGCTTTCGTACGGAGGGTCGCGCTCCAGGTCAGGGCCCATGGGTTCACAGGAATGCAAGCGACCGCTTAGTATGCGCCCGGAGCGTGATCCCTCGACGGCGGCTGGAGGCCCCGGATGCAGGCATGGCGAGTACATACCCCCGGTGAGCCCCGTGAGGCCCTGCGCCTCGAAGAGGTTTCCGAACCCCGGCCCGGCGAGGGCGAGGTGAGGCTCCGGGTGCTCGCGACCGCCGTCAACTTCCCCGACGCGCTGCTCGTCCGCGGCCAGTACCAGATCCGCCCGCCGCTGCCCTTCACCCCGGGCGTGGAGATCTGCGGCCTCACCGACGAGGGCCAGCGCGTCATCGCCACCCCGAGCCTGCCGCACGGCGGCTTCGCCGAGTACGTGGTCGCGCCCGAACGGGCCCTGCTCCCCGCCCCGGAGGGCCTGAGCGACACCGAGGCCGCCGCCCTCCACATCGGCTACCAGACCGGCTGGTTCGGCCTGCACCGCCGGGCCCGGATCCAGCCCGGCGAGATCCTGCTCGTGCACGCCGCCGCCGGCGGGGTCGGCAGCGCCGCCGTCCAGCTCGGCAAGGCCGCCGGGGCCACCGTCATCGGGGTCGTCGGAGGCAAGGCCAAGGTCCGCACCGCCGAGGAACTGGGCTGCGACCTGGTGATCGACCGTAGGGCCGAGGACATCGTGGCCCGGGTCAAGGAGTACACCGAGGGCCACGGGGCCGACGTGGTCTACGACCCCGTCGGCGGCGACGCCTACACCGCCTCCGCCAAATGCGTGGCCTTCGAGGGCCGGATCGTCGTTGTCGGCTTCGCGAGCGGCACCGTACCGGCCCCCGCCCTCAACCACGCCCTGATCAAGAACTACTCCGTGCTCGGCCTGCACTGGGGGCTCTACGCCGCCAAGGACCCGATCTCCATCGCCGCCTGCCACACCGAACTCACCCGCCTCGTCGCCTCCGGCGCGATCACCCCCCTGGTCAGCGAGACCATCGGCCTGCCCGACGTCGCCGACGCCGTCCAGCGCGTGGCCGACGGCACCACCACCGGCCGCGTCGTCCTGGCCCTGCCCGGGGACGGGAGCACCGCCCGATGACCGCGACCACCGCCGAGCTGCTGACCGCCCGCGTACGGGACCTGCTCGCCGCGCACCCGCCCGCCATCACCCCCCGCGCCGACTTCCTGCGCGCCCGCTTCGACGCCGGACTGGCCTGGGTCCACTACCCCGAGGGCCTGGGCGGACTCGGCGCGCCCCGCACCCTCCAGAGCCTCGTCGACAGCGAACTGGAAGCGGCCGGCGCCCCCGACAACGACCCCCGCCGGATCGGCATCGGCCTCGGCATGGCCGCCCCCACGATCCTCGCCTACGGCACCGACGAGCAGAAACGCCGCTTCCTGCGCCCCCTGTGGACCGGCGAGGAGGTCTGGTGCCAGCTGTTCAGCGAGCCCGGCGCCGGCTCCGACCTCGCCGCCCTCGGCACCCGCGCCGTCCTCGACGAGGACACCGCCACCTGGGTCGTCGACGGCCAGAAGGTATGGACCTCCAGCGCCCACACCGCCCGCTGGGGCATCCTCGTCGCCCGCACCGACCCCTCACTCCCCAAGCACCAGGGCATCACCTACTTCCTCTGCGACATGCACGCCCCCGGAGTCGAGGTCCGGCCGCTGCGCCAGATCACCGGCGAGGCCGAGTTCAACGAGGTCTTCCTCACCGGCGTCCGCATCCCCGACACCCACCGCCTCGGCGCCGTCGGCGAGGGCTGGGCCGTCGCCCGCACCACGCTGATGAACGAACGCGTCTCCATCGGCGGCATGCGCATCCCCCGCGAGGGCGGCATGATCGCCCCCGTCGCCGCCGCCTGGCGCGAACGCCCCGCCCTGCGCACCCACGCCCTCCACCAGCGGCTGCTGGAACTGTGGGTGGAGGCCGAAGTGGCCCGCCTCACCGCCGAGCGGCTGCGCCAGCAGCTCGCCGCCGGACAGCCCGGCCCCGAGGGCTCCGGCATGAAGCTCGCCTTCGCCCGCCTCAACCAGGAGATCAGCGGCCTGGAGGTCGAGCTCCTGGGGGAGGAGGGCCTGCTGTACGACGACTGGACCATGCGCCGGCCCGACGGCGTCGACTTCACCGGCCGCGAGGCCGGCTACCGCTACCTGCGCGCCAAGGGCAACAGCATCGAGGGCGGCACCAGCGAGATCCTCCTCAACATCGTCGCCGAACGCGTCCTGGGCCTGCCCCCCGAGCCCCGCGACGACAAGGACCTGGCCTGGAAGGACCTGAGCCGATGACGGCACGGACGGACCTGCTCTACTCCGACACCGAGGACGAGCTCCGCTCGGCGGTACGGGACCTCCTCACCGACCGCTGCGCCGCCCCGGCCGTCCTCGCACGGGCCGAGAGCGGCCGGCCGCACGACCCCGCCCTGTGGCGCACCCTCGCCGCCGACATCGGCGCGGCGGGCCTCCTCGTACCCGAGAAGCTCGGCGGGCAGGGCGCCGGCCACCGGGAGGCGGCCGTGGTCCTGGAGGAACTGGGCCGCGCCGTCGCGCCCGTCCCCTACCTCACCAGCGCGGTGCTCTCCACCGAGATCCTGCTCGGCTGCGACACCGCCGAAGCCCGCCCGCTGCTGCGGGAGCTGGCCGCCGGGGGCACCGTCTGCGTGCCCGCCGTACCGCTGACCCTCGCCCCGGGCGCGCCCCTGCCGGCCCCCGTCCGGGACTCCGGCGGCGGCGTCCTGACCGGCACCGTCACCACCGTCGCGGACGCCGCCGCCGCGGACCTCCTGCTGGTCCTGGCCGACACCGGCCTGCACGCCGTCCCGGCCGCCTCGGCCACCCTCACCCCGCTGACCCCGCTGGACCTGACCCGCCCGCTGTCCACCGTCACCCTGGAAGGGGCCGCGGGCACCCGCCTCGCCGACCCGGCCACGGCCCGCGCGGCCGTCGCCGGGGCCCTGCTCTCCGGGGCGGGTCTGCTCGCCTCCGAGCAGGTCGGGCTGGCCGAGTGGTGCCTGACCGAGACCGTCCGGCACGTCCGCGGGCGCTACCAGTTCAACCGGCCCGTCGGCTCCTTCCAGGCCCTCAAGCACCGCCTGGCCCGGCTCTGGCTGGACGTGGCCTCCGCGCGCGCCGCGGCCCGCGCCGCCGCCGACGCCCTGGCCACCGCCGCGCCCGACGCGCCGCTGACGGTGGCCGTCGCCCAGGCGTACTGCTCGGGCGTGGCCGTCCGCGCCGCCGAGGAGTGCGTCCAGCTGCACGGCGGCATCGGCATGACCTGGGAGCACCCCGCGCACCTCTACCTCAAGCGGGCCAAGGCCGACTCCCTGGCCCTGGGCACCGCGGGCCACCACCGCGGCCTCGTGGCGGACTTCGCGGAACTCCCGGCGCCGGTGGCCGCCCCGGGGACCTGAGCCCGGCCGCCCGCCCCCCTGCCCCGGTTCGCGTCCGGGGAGGCCGGGCGGGCCCGCGGGTGACCTCGCCCGCCGCGCGGCGTTAGACCCGTAGCCGCCGGTCACCGAGCGAGGGAGAGACCGTATGTCCGCAGCATCCGCCGCCGCACCCCTGACCCGCCGCGCGGTCCTCCGTACGGCCTTCACCGCGGCGGTGCTCGCGGGCACCGCCGCGGCCCTGGCCCCCGTACTGCGCGCCCGGCGCCCCCGGCAGACCCTGACCCCGGCGCCCCTGGCCGAGGAGGAGACCTACCGCGGCCGCCACATCGCCGTGGACGTCGCCGGGGTACGCATCGACGGCCGCCCGCTGCACGTCATGCGCCGGGCCGACGGCAGCTACCTGAGCGGGATCAACCACTTCCAGTCCTACCCCACCCCACTGGAACTGGCCCGGGCCGCCGTCGACGAACTGGGCACCGCCCAGCTGGCGTCGGCGGCCGCCCCGCACCACGGCTGACACCACCACGGGAACGGGAGGACCCCCGCCTTGCACACCCGGCAGAACCAGAAGAACCTCACCAGCGCCCAGAAGAAGCGGTTCACGGCGGCCGTACTGGAACTCAAGCGCAGCGGTGCCTACGACGCCCTCGTGCGCACCCACGACAAGTACTTCGTGCCCGACCGCGACCGCAAACTGCGCGTCGGCCACATGTCCCCCTCCTTCTTCCCCTGGCACCGGCTCTACCTGCTGGAGTTCGAACGGCAGCTGAGGGAGATCGACCCGGGCGTGACCGTCCCGTACTGGGACTGGACCACCGACAACAGCCCCGCCTCCGCCCTCTGGGCCGACGACTTCCTCGGCGGCACCGGGCGCGCGAGCGACCGCAAGGTGATGACCGGCCCCTTCGCCCACGACCGGGGCAACTGGACGGTGACCGTGGGCATCACGGAGTCCGCCTTCCTCACCCGCAACCTGGGCCGCCCGCAGAACCCGATCGCCCTGCCCACCGCCGCCGAGCTCCAGTGGGCCCTGGACGACCCGGTCTACGACGTGGCCCCCTGGGACTCCACCGCCACCGCCGGCGGCTTCCGCAACAAACTGGAGGGCTGGGCGGCCCCGCGCAGCGAGCGCTGGCGCAACCACAACAAGGTGCACCAGTGGATCGGCGGCCACATGACGGGCGGCACCGCCCCCAACGACCCGGCCTTCTGGCTGCACCACGCCTTCGTGGACCTGCTCTGGGACCGCTGGCAGCAGCGCCACCCCGGCTCCGGCTACCTGCCCGCCGCCCCCCTCCCGCTCGGCGACCTCCAGCGCGGCCGGGTGATCGCCCTCGACGAGCCGATGCCGCCGTGGGACATCACCCCGCGCGAGACCCTGGACCACAGCCGCACCTACCGCTACGCGTGAGGCCACCGGCACGGGGAAGGGCCCCCGCCGTCCGGCGGGGGCCCTTCCGTGGAGCCGTCGATCAGGTGATCAGTGGCCGTAGCCCTCGGTGTGGTGCGCCTCGTCGCCGCCGGAGGCGTTGACGCAGGTGTTGCCGAACGCCGGGTTCAGCAGGCCGACCACGTTGACCGAGTTGCCGCAGACGTTGACCGGGACGTGGACCGGAACCTGGAGCAGGTTGCCCGAGAGGACACCGGGGGAGCCGACCGCCGCACCCTGCGCTCCGGCATCGGCGACAGCCAGACCCGCACCGGCGACCACGGCGCTGCCGGTGACAGCGGTGATGGCGAATGCCTTCGCGATACGCGACATCAAGATCTCCTCATGAGATAAGGGGCGCCACAGAATCTGTGGCATTTGACATGGCATACAACGCCGCGGTGGCCGATCAGTCACGGCCGCTGGGCCTACCCGGTGACAGGAAACCGGACGGACGCGAAGTACGGCCGCACCTGGCTCACCTCGCCCGCCCGCAGCACCCCGACGACCCGCCCGGAGCAGTGCGCCCCCTGGTACAGGGTCACCGACCCCCGGGTCCGGTTCGTGACCGCCCGGGTACCGCCGCCCTCCGCCTCCACGCAGCCCCGGGGGGCCGTCAGGCCGTGGACCCGGTCGTCCTGGCCGACGTACTGGAAGTCCGGACCGGCCGCCGCGTGCGCCTGGCCGACGAGGTACGAGCTGCCGAGGAGCAGCAGGGCGGGCAGAGTGTGGGGGATACGCAGGATTCGCATGCCGGTCCAACCGGAGCGATCGGGGCGACGGTCACGGCTTGTCACCCCTGGGACGGCTGTGCGAGCGTGCGCCGGTACCAGCACCGCAGGAGGACGGGATGAGCACAGAGGACGCCACCGACGGCAGCCGGCCGCGGGCCGGGACCTCGGCCGGTGCGGTCGAGGGCCGGTTCCGGCCCGACGGCACCGCCGTCTTCCTGGGCATCCCCTACGCCGCCCCACCCGTCGGGCCCCTCCGCTTCGCCGCCCCGGCGCCCCCGGCCCCCTGGGACGGCGTACGGCCGGCCACCGCCTTCGGGCCGACCGCGCCCAAGGTGCCCTACCCCGAGACGTACGCCGCCCTGCTGCCCGACCCGGTGATCCCCGGCGACGACTGCCTCAGCGTGAACGTGTGGACCCCCGACCCGACCCCCGGCGCCGGGCTGCCCGTCATGGTGTGGATCCACGGCGGGGCCCACACCCGCGGCTCCTCCGCCGTCCCCGTGTACGACGGCTCCTCCTTCGCCCGCGACGGGATCGTGCTGGTCTCCTTCAACTTCCGGCTCGGCGTCCTCGGCTACGGGCTCTTCCCCGACGCCCCCGCCAACCGCGGCCTGCTCGACCAGATCGCCGCCCTCACCTGGGTGCGCGAGAACATCGAGGCGTTCGGCGGCGACCCCGGCCGCGTCACCCTCTTCGGCGAATCCGCCGGGGCCATCAGCATCGGCGCCCTGCTCGCCGCCCCCCGCGCCGCCGGCCTCTTCCACCAGGCCGTCCTGCAGAGCGGCGCCCCCGAGGCGCTGCCCCGGCCCCGGGTGCGGTCCATGGTCCGGCGCATGGCCTCGCTGCTCAAGGTGGAAGCCACCGCGGCGGCCTTCACCGCCGCCTCCCTGCCCGACCTGATGGCCGCGCAGGCGGCCGTCCTGCGCCGGTCCGGCCCGCTGGTCGGCGGCCCCGCCTTCGGCCTGGTCGTCGACGAGCACAGCCTCCCCGGCGACCCCCTCGACGCGCTCGCGGCGGGGGAGATCTCCGCCGCCGTACCGCTGCTGCTGGGCTGGACCACCGAGGAGTACCGGCTGTGGCTGGCCCCCACCGGCGGCATGCGCGTCCTGGACCGGCTGGGCCCGCTCGCGGTGGCGCTGGCCAGGGCCCGCACGGGCAAGGACCGGGCCGCCGTCGCGGCGCTGCGTGCGGCCCTGCCCGGGGCCGGGGCGGCCGATCTCGCGGGCCACCTGATGACCGACCGGCTGCTGCGCGACCCGCTGCGTCGGCTCGCGGGGGGCGACCGGGAGGCGCCGAGCTACCTGTACGAGTTCGGCTGGCCCTCCGGGATCCCGGGGCTCGGCGCCTGCCACGCCCTGGAGATCGGCTTCGTCTTCGACACCCTGGCCGTGGCGGAGGCGTCCTGGCTGGCCGGGCCGGAGACCCCGCAGGCCCTCGCGGACGAGATGCACGCGGCCTGGGTCCGCTTCGCGGTCTCCGGTGACCCCGGATGGCCCGCCTGGGACGGCAACGGCACGCCGAGATCCTTCGGCGTGCCGGAGCTTGCGGGTGCGGAGGTCCCGGTCGTTATTCGACGGGCCCTTCCATGACCTCGCTGATGAACTGGATCGGCCCCTCGCCCATGTTCGGGACGTAGGTCTTGGCGTTGTGCTTGCCGCCGGGGATCACCCGCAGGGTGGTGTGGACCGGGCCCTTGTTGCCGTAGGTGGCCACGAATTTCTGCACGTCCGGCAGGGTCCTCTTGTTGCTCTCGTTGTCCCCGACCTGGAAGGCCAGGTAGACATCGGGGCCCTTCTTCTCGATGAGCTGCTTCGCCAGCAGCTCCGGGTTGTTCTCGGCCTTCTCCTTGTCGTGGCCCTTCCACAGGGAGGAGTCCGGGACGATGTCCGGGCCGGAGGCGATCGCGGCCTTGAACTTGTCCGGGTGCTTGAGCACGGCCTTCATGCTGGCGAAGCCGCCGGTGGAGGAGCCCATGTAGGCCCAGCCGTCGCGGGACTTCACCGTGCGGAAGTTCGCCTTCATCAGGTCCGGCACGTCCTCCGTCAGCCAGGTGCCCATCTTGGGCTGGCCGGGGATGTCGGAGCCGTCCCAGTAGACGCCCTTGGTGTCCGGGCCCGGGTTGAGCACCGGCATGGCCAGCAGGAAGGGCTTGCTCTTGCCCTCCGCGTACCACTTGCTGATGCTCTTCTGGAGGCCGAGGTCCGTGCCCATCCAGTAGTTGCTGTCGTACCCGTCGCCACCCGGCAGGGCGATCAGCACCGGGAAGCCGCTCTTGGCGAACTTGGGGTCGTTGTACTCCTTCGGAGCCCAGACCCAGACCTTGCCCTTGAAGCCGGACTTCTTGCCGTCCAGCGTGGTCACGGCCACGTGCGTGCCGTCACCCAGGGTCATCGTGTTCTTGAAGTCGGCGGCGGGGCCCGTCGGCATCAGCATCTTGGAGTTCGCCGGCTGCGGGGCGCTGCCGCCGTCCTGGCCGCCCTTGCCGCCCGCGGGCGGCTTCCCGAAGGACACCGCGGAGCCCTTGTCGGTGAACGGCGGTATCTCGAAGTAGGCCATCACGCCCGCGGCGATACCCCCGAGGGCGAGCACCGAGATCCCGGCGATCAGCCAGCGCCGGCCCCGGGACCTGCGGCGCGGGGGCTCGGGCGGTTCCTCGTGGCCGCGCTGGTGCTCGTGGCCGCGCGGCTGCTCGTAGGCGGGCTGCTCGCCGTACGGCTGCTGCCCGTACGACTGCTGCCCATACGGCTGGTCCCCGTAGGGCGGCTGCGGGCTCCGTCCCTCCGGCCGGTACGGCTGGTACTGCTGCCCCTCGGGTGCGTACGACATCTGCGGTGGCTCTCCGACTGGTGCTGCGCCCGGAGGGGCGGATGATCTGATGATCTGGCGTTCGGTTCTTCCGTTCGGAAGATGAACGAAAGTACGCCACAGTTCCGCATTTTTCCTTCTCTTGGCGTTCCCTAGGCCAGGCCATTGCCCGCACCGCCCTCGGGCCGGGAGCGGGGCCCCCGGGAACGCCTCTGCCCGTCCGCGCGGCGGCGCGAACGGGCAGAGGGACGGCAGGTACAGGCAGGAGGAGGACCGCCTCAGGCCGGGATCAGGGTCTTGCGGCGCCGCTTGCGCTGCGCGCCCGCGGACAGCCGCAGCTCGATGATCGACCGTACGGCCGGCCACTCCTCGTCGAGGATCGAGTAGAAGGCGGTACTGCGGACGGCCCCGTCGAGACCGCGCGAATGGGCCCGGCGGACCCCCTCGCAGGTGAAGCCGAGGCGTTCCATGGCCGCCCGGGAGCGGCCGTTGCGGGCGTCGGCGCGCAGCGAGATCCGCCGTACGCCCCAGGTCTCGAAGGCGTGGCGGAGCATGAGCAGCTTCGCCTCGGTGTTGATGCCGGTTCCCTGGGCGCCCGGGGACAGCCAGGTGTTGCCGATCTCGGCGGCGTCGGGGACGGCCGTGGCCGGGTCGCCGAACGGGACGCCGGGCACAGCGGGCCACACCAGTGGCCCCTGCCAGTAGTCGAGTTCCAGGAACCGGGTCGAACCGACGACCCGCCCGTCGGTGGCTCTGACCACCGCGAACGGGAGGGAGCGACCCGCCGCCTGATCGGCGAGGGCGCGGTCGATGTACTCGTGGGACGCCTGCACACCGTGGGGTACGGGGGTGAAGGCGTAAGTCGTACGATCCTCGGCCCCGGCCACGGCCAGGGCCTCGGTGTGGTGGGGGGCGAGGGGCTCGAGCCGCACGGAGCGGCCCGCGAGGTGTACGGGTACGGGCACGGAGCCTTCGGTCCTTCTGGGCGGTGGGGTGGTTGCACAGTCTGCGTCCATGACGTTGCCCCCCGTGCAAAACACGAGTGAAAGACAACCGGCTGTCAGGTGAACGCGGGTGGCTCAATGTAGCCCCTGGAAGTCCTTCCTTGAAGCCCCAATTTGGCAATGGTGTGACACGGTTTTTCGCCGACATGGGTCCCCGCCCCGAAGCACCCGTAATCCTGATCCCCGCACATCCCTTCCCCGGCACCACACACCCTCCCCGGACGGCCTCCCGACAGCGCGCGATCACCTCTGACCTGCGAGGATGTCCGGTCGCCCGGAGGCCGGCCAGGTGCCGGTCCGGTGCCGCGCCGGCGTCGAACGGGTGAGCGTCGGCAGAGTGTCCGGTGCCCCCGTCCGGTGACCGTCTCCGGCCGGCCCCGGACGCACGAGCAGGCCGTGGCGGGTGCCACGGCCTGCTCGGGTCCTGCGGGTGATCCCGTGGGTCAGTTCTTGGCGTAGAAGCCGAAGTAGTCCACGATCAGGTCGGTGCTCTTCCAGCTCATGTTCCAGAAGTCGATCACTCCGTACGGGCCGGAGGTCGCCTGGACCAGGTTCGGGACGGTCTGGCCCGGGCCCCAGTTCAGGTTCGACGAGTTCGGCGGGACGGGCTGGCTCTCCCAGCCGTTCTGGTAGGCGTCCCAGGAGTTCGGGTCCGGGGCGACGGTCAGGAATCCGGTACTCGCCGTGTTGGTGACGGTGGCGTTGGTGACGACGGAGGTGACGTTGGGGTCACCCTGGGCGAACTGGCCGTAGATGTAGCCGCGGCCGTCGAGCGGGTCGCCCCAGGTGCGGGTGTCGAACCACCGCGACGGGGTGTTGCGGATCAGGGCGCTCGCGCTCTCCGGGCTGTAGTAGCCGACGACGTCGACGACCACGTGGGTGCCGCCCCAGGCAGCGTTACGGATGCTGATCCGGCCGTCGGCGCCGATCGGGACGATCACCGAGTTGGCGATGGTCTGGCCCGCGGAGAAGTTCAGGTTCGACGAGGTCGGGGCGGCGCCGCCGGAGGGGTAGACGGTCAGGTGGCCGACGGCCCTCGGCTCGGTGACGGTCACGTTGAGCGCGACGGCCTTTGCGGTCGACGGGACGCCGCCGCGCCCGGTGATCTGGGTGCTGAACGTGGCCTGTTCGGCGAGCTGGCCCCGGCCCGCGCCGAGACCCTCGCGGGTGTCGACGACACGGCTCGGGGTGACCGAGGTGTACCCGTTCGCGGCGGTCTTGGAGAAGTAGCCGGTGACGTCGGCGATGAGGTCGATCGGGCCGTCGCCACTGTTGTAGACGTCGACGTAGCCGTTGTTGCCGACCGAGGCGATCACCATGTTCGGGACCGTCTGGCCCGGGGCGTAGTTGACGTTCGAGGTGGTCGGCAGGTCGCCGCCCTCGGCGTACACGCGGACGTGGCCGGCCTTGGTGGGGTTGGTCACCGTGACGTTGAGGGCCACGGCGGTCACCCCGGCGGGGATCTGGGCGGCGCCGCCGATCTTGATGCGGGCGGTGCCGAAGGCGGGCACCTTGGCCCGGGGGCCGCCGATGCCCTCGCGGGTGTCCAGCAGACGGGTCGGGGCGTGCGGGGTGAACTCGTTGCCGGCGGTCCGGAAGACGAGGGTGTTGCTGCCGACGGCCGTGCTGCCGGAGAGCAGGGTCACCTTGACGTTGTACGCGCCGACCTTGGAGTACATGTGGTTGCGGGTGAGCTCCGTCGGGCCGTTGGCCCCGACCTGCTCGCTGCTGCCGTCGCCCCACTCGACGAGCACGCCGAGCGCGGTGCCCGGGTCGCTCGACACGAGCGCCTTGAGGTCCACGCCGTGCGCGCTGCCGGCCTCGGCCTCCAGGGCCACGGTCGGCTCGGTGGCGGCCACCTTGCTGCCCTTGGCGGCCGGGTGGACGGTGTTCGCGGCCGGGCTGGCGGCCTTCACCTCGCCGTACGCCTTGGCCTTGGCCTGCGCCAGGTCGAGATCGGGCACGGCCACCCCCGGACCGGCCGTCCCCTTGGCCCCGTCCGGGCCCGCCGCCTGCGCGGCACCCGGGACGAGACCGACACCGGCCGCGAGGATTGCGGCGGTGGAAAGCATGAGTCGGCGATTGCGCACCGGCCCCCCCATTTTCTTTTTTGAACGCGATCAGGTTTGAAGCGTGCTCAGAGTACATACGTTCGACCTCCCGCGCGAGGGGGTTGATCAAAGGGTGAACGATCTTCCGTTTCGTCCCTCCCGACGCCCGCCGCAGGGGGCTCCGGGCCCGCCTGCGATCATTCCGGGCATGGACGACGTACTGCGCCGGCTGGCCTCCGTGGGCCCCTTCTTCACCGTCCCGTGCGGTACGGAGCCGCCCGGGCCCGGGTTCCGGCCGCTGGCCGCGTTGTACGGCGGGGGCCTCGGGCCGTACGTGGCCGAGGTGGGGCGGCGGATCGGCAGCGGGCCGGGGCGGGTGGCGGCCTCCACCGCGCAGTTCGGGATCGCCTCGCGGCTGTGGTCGCTCGGGCTGGGGTGCGCCGCGCTGTCCGGGCGGATCCCGGATCTCGCCGCCGACCGCGTGTGGTGGCGGCTGCCGGAGGCGGGCTCGCTGGAGCTGTGGCTGCCCGAGCCGGGCGAGCTGCCCGCCGGGGAGCTGGGGGAGAGCGTGCTCGGCCATCTCGCGCTGCTCGACGCGGGGCTGCGGGAGGGCTTCGGGGTGTCGCCCACGGTGCTGCGGGGCAACGCCGCCTCGGGTCTGGTCGGCGCGCTGCGGGTGCTGCTCGACCGGGTCCCGGGCGGTCCCGCCGTCGACCTGGCCGATGCCCTGCTGGGCGAGGGCGGGGCCCTGGCGGGTACCGGGGACTTCGTGCACGAGCCGGGCCTCGGGGTGGCCTTCGTACGGCACAGCTGCTGCCTCTACTACCGGGTGCCCGGCGGCGGTTACTGCGGCGACTGCGTGCTGCGCACCCGGCCGGCCCGGGGCTGAACGGCGAAGGGCCACCAGGGAGCGGTAACGCCGCTCCCCGGTGGCCCCGGCCATGGCCGCGACGCGTCCTAGAAGGTGAGGTTCCAGGAGTCGATCTTGCCGGTGTCGCCGCCCGCGTTGTCGTTCACGCGGAGCTTCCAGGTGCCGTTGGCGACCTCGGAGGAGGCGTTGACGGTGTAGACCTGGTTGATGTTGTCGGTGCCGCCGCCGGTCCGGTTGTGCACCGTGTAGACGGAGCCGTCCGGGGCGACGAGGTCGACCTTGAGGTCACCGATGTAGGTGTGGACGATGTTCACGCCGACCTTGAGGGCGGCGGGAGCGTTGCCGGTCACACCGCTGACGGTGATCGAGCTCTCCACGGTGGTGTTGTCACCGATGGCGACGTCCGCGGTGTTCTCGAAGGACTTGCCGGGAGGCTGCGTGCTGCCGACCGCCTTCAGGGCGTCGACCTGGCCCTCGCCGAAGAAGCCGTTCTTGGCCGTGGTGCCCTTGCAGCGGCTGTCCGACGGGCAGGCCACGTCGTTGGCCTGGGTGGCCAGCTTGTCGCGCAGCTGCGCCGGGGTGATGCCCGGGTTGGTGCTGACGAGCAGGGCCGCCACGCCCGCGACGTGCGGCGAGGCCATCGACGTACCGCTCATGGTGCCGTACTTGCCGCCCGGGAGGGTGCTGTAGATGCCGGTGGCGTCGCCGCCGGGGGCCGTGACGTCCACGACGTTCAGGCCGTAGTTGGAGTACGAAGCCTTCGCGGTGGTGCCCATCGCGGAGACCGTGACCACGCCCGGGAGCTCGGTCGGGATGTCCAGGCAGGCGTTGGTGATGGTGCGGGTGACCGGCGTCGAGTCGTTCGGGCTCTCGGTGTCGGTCGTCTTGTTGGCCAGGTCGATGTTGGAGTTGCCGGCCGCCGCGACCTGGAGGGAGCCCTTGCTCTCCGCGTACTCCTGGGCGCGCTTGACGCCCTCGATGATCGCGGCCTGGTCGGCGTTGTCCGGGCAGTTGAACTGCCACGGGTCGGTGTAGTAGCTGTTGTTGGTGACCTTGAAGCCGTGGTCACCGGCCCACATGAAGCCGCAGACGGTGTTCTCGGCGAAGAACAGCGAGGTGCCCGGCTCGGCGATGCGCACCGAGGAGATCTTGACGCCCGGGGCCACGCCGATGACGCCCTTGCCGTTCTTGGCGGCGGCGACCGTACCGGCGACGTGCGTGCCGTGGGTGCCGACGTCGCGCCAGGCGCCGGTACGGGTGTCCGGCTTGCCGTACGCGCAGGACGCGGAGTCCGCGGCGTTGAAGTTCGGGGCCAGGTCCTGGTGCTGGTCGTCGACGCCGGTGTCCAGGATGCCGACCTTGACGGACGCGGAGCCGGTGGTGACCGCCCACGCCTGGTCGGCCTTGATCTGGGTCATGTCGGCGCGGACCGGCTCGCCCGAAGGCGTCGTGGACTGCGCGGGGTTGGCGGGCAGCGCCGGGTTGTAGGCGTCCGCCGGCACGTCCGAGGTGCGGGTGGCGCCGACCTGCTGGACGCCGCTGACGCCCCGCATGGTGGTGGCGAAGCTGCCGGAGGCGGAGTGGGCGACGATGACGCCGATGGCGTCGTACGCCTGGAAGACCGTGCCGCCGTTGGAGGAGATGGCGTTGCGTACCGCCGTGGTGTCACCGGGGGCGGTGATCACGAGGTAGGCGCGGGTTCCGGCCGCCCAGGTCGCACTCTGGGAAGCGGGGGCCGCGGCCTGGGGCGCCGGCGCGGGGCCGGCGGCGGGGGAGCCGGACGGGGAGACCGGAGCGGTGCCGGCGAGCGCGGCGGGGGCTCCGAAGGCGAGGGCCGCGCCGAGGGTCGCGGCCAGCACCAGGGTACGTCGAGGTCGGCTGGATATGTGGGGTATCAATGCGTCCTCCGAAGACCCGGTGGTCAGGCCGGGTCGTACGAAACAAGTGGTGGACGCAAGATGTCATGCACGCGGCCAGTTACGGAAGTACCTTTTGCAGCACGGAGGTTCGGTAATCGGTGGCCGGTGACCGACTATGGGGGCAAGTGCGGAGAATGCGGCGGACCGGCCGGGCTGGGCACCGTGGGGGCGAGCCCTGCCCGGCCGGCCCGACGAGGGCGTTCCGGTTATACCGGAACCCCGTCCTTGGGGCCGCCCGCGGGGACCGGCACGGCGCCGGGCTCCCCGTCAGGCCCGGCCGGCTCCTTGCCGGGCCCGCCCGGCCCGGTCCCGTGCCCGGCCTGATCCGTGCCGTGCCCGGCCGGCTCGTTCCCGTGCCCGTCGTCGATCAGCGTCTTCTCGTCGAACGGCAGCCGGCCCGCCAGGACCTCCGCGGCCCGGCCCTGGTCGAACTCCTTGGTCCACGTCCCGATGAGCACCGTCGCGACCGCGTTGCCCGCGAAGTTCGTCAGGGCCCGCGCCTCGCTCATGAAGCGGTCGATGCCCACGATCAGGCCGACCCCGTCGACCAGTTCGGGCCGGTGCGACTGCAATCCGCCCGCCAGCGTGGCCAGCCCCGCACCGGTCACCCCGGCCGCGCCCTTCGAGGCGATGATCATGAACAGCAGCAGCGAGATCTGCTCGCCCAGGGCCAGCGGGGTCCCCATGGCCTCGGCGACGAACAGCGAGGACATCGTCAGGTAGATCGCGGTGCCGTCCAGGTTGAAGGAGTACCCCGTCGGCACGGTGATCCCGGTGACCGGGCGGGAGACGCCCAGGTGCTCCATCTTCGCGATCAGCCGCGGCAGCGCCGACTCCGAGGAGGAGGTGGACAGGATCAGCAGGAACTCCCGGCCCAGATAGCGCAGCAGGGCGAAGATGCTGACCCCGGTGCACACCCGTAGCAGGGTGCCCAGGACCAGGAAGACGAAGAGCAGGCAGGTGGTGTAGAAGCCGATCATGATCACGGCGAGGGACTTGAGCGCGTCGATCCCGGTGGCCCCGACCACCGCCGCGATCGCCCCGAATGCACCCACGGGAGCCGCCCACATGATCATCGCGAGCACCCGGAACACCAGCTTCTGCACATGCCCGATCCCGCGCAGCACCGGCTCGCCCGCCGTACCCATGGCCTGGAGCGCGAACCCGCACAGCAGCGCC
>NZ_JBEYVX010000065.1:0-32404 GCF_040644195.1 Streptomyces sp. NPDC047014
CCGGGCTCGCCCTCGCGGCGGCGCGCCGGTGGCCGGGGCTGCGCCGCCTGTGGCCGACCACCGTCCGGGCGCGGGCCACGGTCGGGGCGAGCGTGGTGGTGGCCGCGGCCCTGTCGCTGGCCTCGTTCGCCCTGCTCGGGCTGCTGGAGGCCAATCTGCTGCGGAACGCCGAGCGGGACGCCCGGCGGCAGGCCGACACCGTGGCGCAGCTCGCCGCGGCCGGGAAACTGGGCCGCGCCCGGCTGCCCGCCCGCGGGGTCGAGTTCGTACAGGTGGTGGGGGCCGACGGGCGGCTGCTGTTCGCCAGCCCGAACCTGGGCGCCGTCCCCGCCCTGCCCCCGGCCGTCCCCGGGCCGCCGGGCGCCCGCGCCCACACCTGGTACGTGCCTCCGGTGGACGGGGAGCACCGTCAGCGGGTGGTGCAAGTGGTCACGAACACCCCGGACGGTCCGGCCACCGTCTACGCGGGCGCCTCCCTGCGCGGTCTGGACGCCGCCGACGACACGACGACGGCCGCGCTCGTGATCGGCGTACCCCTGCTGCTGGCCATGGTCGCCCTGGTGACCTGGCGGGTCACCGGGCACGCGCTGCGGCCGGTGGAGGCGATCCGCGCCGAGGTCGCGGGGATCTCCGACCGCGAACTGCACCGCCGGGTGCCGGTGCCCGCCACGCGCGACGAGGTGGCCCGGCTGGCCGAGACCATGAACGCCACCCTGGACCGGCTGGAGTCCTCCGGGATCCGCCAGCGGCAGTTCATCGCGGACGCCTCGCACGAGCTGCGCAGCCCCATCACCGTCCTGCGGACCCAGCTGGAAGTGGCCCTGGCCGTACGGGATCCGGAGCTGTGGCCGGAGCTGATCGGCGGCGCGCTGGAGGACATCGAACGGCTCCAGCGGCTCGCGGCGGACCTGCTGCTGCTCGCCCGGATCGACGCGGCGCAGCCGGTGGCGGCGGTGCCGCTGGATCTGGGCGCGCTGGTACGGGAGGTGGTGGAGGCCCGGGTGGGCGACCGGGTGCCCGTACGGCTGGACCTCGCGGCCGAGGTCGAGGTCAGCGCCTCCTCGCTGTGGCTGGGCCGGATCGTCACCAACCTCGTGGACAACGCGCAGCGCTTCGCCGAGCGGAGTGTGGCGGTCACCCTGTGGACGGCGGGCGGGCCTTCGGGGCCGCGTGCGGTGCTGGAGGTGGTGGACGACGGGCCGGGGATCCCGTACGCCGACCGGGAGCGGGTCTTCGAACGGTTCACGCGGCTGGACGACGCGCGCAGCCGCGACCACGGCGGGGCCGGTCTGGGCCTGGCCATCGCCCGCGATCTGAGCACCCATCACGGAGGGACGCTGACGGCGGAGGGGTCGGCGCGCGGCGCCCGGCTGGTGCTGCGGCTGCCACTGACGCGCCGGGGCTGAGGCGGGCGGCCCTGGGCCGAAGGGCCAAGGGGCTAGGAAGCCAAGGGGCCAAGGGGCCAAGGGGCCAAAGGTCCGAGGGCCGGGAAAATACGGTGCCGTGGGCCGCCCGGCTCCCTAGACTCGCCGTGCGCGCTGCCCACCGGTACCGCGCGCCGTGTACCGAGCCCGAAGAAGAGAAGGGGAGCCGCCGCCATGCGTACGTACCGCACCGCCGCCTTCGCTCCCCCGTCCCGGTACGACGTGATCCCGGTGTCTCGTGACGCGCGGTGTCCGCTGCGCGGCCGTCACCGCTGACCCCTGACCCGCCTTCGGGCACGGTCACCCTCCGCTTTCCCCCTGCGCCGTACCTCTGTGCCGCCCCCGGTTCCGTCCCGGGCGGTGCGGCGGGCGCCGCCGTGGGGTGCGTACGGGTGGGCCCTGGCCCGCGTCGGGGATTCGCGCCGCCCCCTTCTCCACCTCGTTCGAAAGGGCCTCGGGCCATGCGCGCCAACGGGCGACCCCGCACCAATACTTCCGCTTCCGCTTCCCTCACCGCCGTCCGCAACCTGGGCATCCTCGCCCACGTGGACGCCGGGAAGACCACGATCACCGAGCGGATCCTCTTCGCGACCGGCACCATCCACAAGCGCGGCGAGGTGCACACCGGTACCACCGTCACCGACTACGACCCGCAGGAACGCGACCGCGGCATCACCATCTTCGCCGCCGCCGTCAGCTGCACCTGGGAGGGCCACCGCGTCAACCTGATCGACACCCCGGGGCATGTGGACTTCTCCGACGAGGTCGAGCGCTCCCTGCGGGTGCTGGACGGGGCGGTCGCGGTGTTCGACGCCGTCGCCGGGGTCGAGCCGCAGAGCGAGACCGTGTGGCGGCAGGCCGACCGGCACGGTGTACCGCGCATCGCGTTCGTCAACAAGCTGGACCGGGCGGGCGCCGATCTCGACACGGCGGTCGCGTCCCTGCGCGACCGGCTCGGCGTCGTACCGCTGGTCGTGCAGCTGCCGATCGGTCAGGAGGACGCCTTCACGGGCGTCGTCGACCTGGTGGCCATGCGCGCGCTGCACTGGCCCGCGGGCTCGGACACGTACGAGACCGGCCCGGTGCCCGGAGCGCTGCGCGAGGAGGCGCAGCGGCGGCGCCGGCTGCTGGAGGAGACGGTGGCGGAGCTGCACGCCGGGGCGCTGGAGGAGTTCTGCGCGGATTCCGCGCTCGGCGACGCGACGCTGGCGCGCGCCCTGCGGGAGCTGACGCTGAGCGGTGACGGTGTCGTGGTGCTGTGCGGATCGGCGTACCGCAACCGCGGGATCGAGCCGCTGCTGGACGCGGTGCTCGCCTATCTGCCCGCTCCCGCCGACATGCCGCCCGTACGGGGCATGGCGGACGGGGTGGAGCAGGAGCGCGCGCCGGATCCGGCGGAGCCGTTCACGGCGCTGGCGTTCAAGGTCACGGCGACGGCGACGGGCCGGCTCACCTATCTGCGGGTGTACGCGGGCACCTTGCGCAAGGGAGAGACCGTACGGGACGCGGCCACGGGCCGCACGGAACGCGTCGGGCGGATCCTGCGGGTGCAGGCCGACCGGCACGAGGAACGGGAGGAGGCGGTGGCGGGTGAGATCGTCGCGGTGGTCGGGCTGAAATCCGCCCGCGCGGGCACGACCCTGTGCGCGCCCGGGGCTCCGCTGCTGCTCGAACCGCCGTCCGTGGCCGAGCCGGTGGTGTCGGTGGCGGTGGAGGCGCGGCGCTCCGCGGACACCGGAAGGCTCGCGTCCGCGCTGGCGCGGCTGGCCGAGGAGGATCCCTCGCTGGTGGTGCGGTCCGATCCGGAGACGGGTCAGACGGTGCTGTCGGGGCTGGGCGAACTGCACCTGGAGGTGGCGGTGGAGAAGATCCGCGGCGGCCACGGGGTGGAGGTCGCCGTGGGCCGGCCGCAGGTCTCCTACCGGGAGACGGTGGTGCGCGGGGTGACCGGTCTGGTGCACCGGCATGTCAAACAGGACGGTGGCGCGGGCCAGTTCGCGCAGATCGTGCTGGACGTCGAGCCGCTGGAGGACACGGCCTTCGCCTTCCGCTCGACGGTGGTCGGCGGGCGGGTGCCGCAGGAGTACGCGCGGGCCGTGGAGGCGGGCTGCCGTGACGCCCTCGCCGAGGGGCCGCTGGGCGGGTTCCCCGTGACGGGGCTGCGGGTGACCCTCACCGACGGGGCGACCCACTCCAAGGACTCCTCGGAGCTGGCGTTCCGGACGGCGGGGCGGTTCGCGCTGCGCGAGGCGCTGCGCCGGTGCGCGGTCGAACTCCTGGAGCCGGTGGTGGAGGTGACGGTGAGTGTGCCCGAGGAGGCCGTGGGCGGGGTGCTGGGTGATCTGGCGGCCCGGCGCGGTCGGGTCTCCGGCTCGGTGTCCGAGGCGGGGAACGCGGTGATCACGGCCGTGGTGCCGCTGGCCGAGCTGTTCGGCTACGCGTCGCGGCTGCGCGGGCGCACCCAGGGCCGGGGTGTCTTCACGAGCCGCCCGGCGGGGCTGGCGCCGGTCCCGGCACCGGTCGCGGCGTCGGTCGCGGCGGCTCTTCCGGCCGGCTGAAATCCGCCCTTCCGCCCCGCCCCCGACCGTGGGGGCGGGGCGGACGGGGAGGCCGTGGCGCATGGGGGGCGCGGTCCGGGGCAGACGGGCGACGGTGGCGTCCTGGCCCCCGTCAAGGCGACAGGTGTGAAGAAGGAGCGGATTCGTGATGATGGCTCACCCCGACGTGCTGGCACGGCTTGTGGAGGAGTACGAGACCAGGTCGGCGCTGCGGGACGCCGGGCATGAGGAGCCGGCCGGGAGCCGGGTCGAGGACGTGGTGTACACGCTGTGCGTGACGACCGGCACGCGGGACATCGACGCCGCGCTGGCCGTGGTCCGCGAGCGGCTGGCCATGGTGGTCTAGCACGCGGTGAGCGTGCCGTGCCGGGCATGGTGGACCGGCACGGCACGCTCACTCTCACCCCCCGCCCCCGCCCGCGCCGCCGCTCAGGCGGCTTCGGCCAGGACCGCGTCGACCAGCTGCTGCTGGGCCTCGGTCAGGTAGGGGTCCTGTAAGTCCACCACCTTGCCGTCGATGTGGACGACGTAGCCGAAGGCGTCCGGTACGAGATCCCGGCCGACGGGACCCTCATCGGCGAGCGCGCGTTCGGCCAGCCGTTCCAGTGCGGGGCCGTCGGGGCGGCACTCCGTTTCGAGGGAAGCGGTCCGCTCCCCGCCCGCGAATCCGCCGGTGCGGATGACGGTGATCAGCATGATGAGCCCTCCTTGAGCGGGCGCCCCGCCCGTGCGGCGCGCCCTGCGCGTACTCATCGCCTGCCCGCGAAACCCGCCCCTGCGCCCCCGCGCCCACCCTCGGCACGGATTGTCCGGAACCTGCCCCCGGCTCCCCCGCCGCGCCAAGGTGTCCCCTGCGGCTCAGCCCCGTACGGCAACGGCCTCCTTGAGGAAGTCCCAGCCGTCGAGCCGCGTCTCCCGCCGCTGCGCCGGATCCCCTGCACGGGCCCGCGCGGCATCGAGGAGGAAGCGTACGGTGCCCGGTTCGTGGAGGTTCAGGGCGCCGACGCCGTTCTCGCCCACCTCCCCCGATCCGGTGGTGAAACCGGCGACGTACCGTCCGGGGCCCTCGTCGAAGACGAAGCGCAGGGCGCCGCCGCTGCCGGAGGGCTCCGGCCAGAGGGTGAGGGTCTTGCGGCAGCCGCCGTCCGGGAGGACGCGGTGCCCGTGGCGGACCGTCCACAGGTAGGCGCGGCCGTCCGCGACGAGCCTGCGGGCCTTTTTCGGGGAGCGGGGCATGCGGCCGAGCGTAGGCGGCGGGGCGGCGCCCGTTCCAGGGGTTTCCGCGCCCGGGGGCGGTGGCCGAGGCCGCGGGGAGTCGTTCGCGGGCGGGGTTCCGTACGCTGGCTGCATGCGTACGCGTCCCACGCTGAGCTGGAGCCCGCCCGAGGGGCTGCCGCCCGGTACCACCGATCTGGGGCCGGTGGCCGACGTACTGGCCGCCGGGGGTGTGCTCGTGCTGAGCGGGGCCGGAATCTCCACGGAGTCGGGCATCCCCGACTACCGGGGCGAGGGCGGCAGCCTCAGCCGGCACACCCCGATGACCTACCAGGAGTTCGTCGGCGCCGAGCGGGCCCGGCGCCGCTACTGGGCGCGCAGCCACCTCGGCTGGCGCACCTTCGGGCGGGCCCGGCCCAACGCGGGGCACCGGGCCGTCGCCGCGTTCGGGCGGCAGGGCCTGCTGGCGGGGGTGATCACCCAGAACGTGGACGGGCTGCACCAGGCGGCGGGCAGCGCGGGCGTGGTGGAGCTGCACGGAAGCCTGGGCCGGGTCGTCTGCCTGTCCTGCGACTCCGTGGTCCCGCGCGGTGAGCTCGCCCGGCGGCTGGAGGAGGCAAATGCGGGCTTCGCGCCGGTGGCCGCCGCGCTGAACCCGGACGGCGACGCCGATCTCACCGACGAGCAGGTCGGAGACTTCCGGGTGGTGCCGTGCGGCGTGTGCGGCGGGGTGCTCAAGCCCGATGTGGTGTTCTTCGGCGAATCCGTCCCGCCGCCGCGGGTGGCGCTCTGCCGGGAGCTGGTGGGCGGGGCGGCCTCGCTGCTGGTCCTGGGCTCCTCGCTGACCGTGATGTCCGGGCTGCGCTTCGTCCGCGAGGCCGCGCGGGCGGGGAAGCCGGTGCTGATCGTGAACCGGGACCCGACCCGGGGCGACGGGCTGGCCGTCACCCGGGTCGCGGCGCCACTGGGCACGGCCCTGACGGCCGTGGCGGAGCGCCTGGCCGTGCCCGTCGGCGAGGGGGCGTAGGGCCTGTCCGGCCGACCCGGTCCTGATCCGCCGGACAGGCCCTGGGGCTCAGACCCGCAGGGCGGCGAGGCGCTGCTCGAAGGGGACCACCTGGAAGCCGTCGGCGGGGTCGACCGAGGTGATCGCCCCCGTGGACGAGCGGGGCGGGGCGATCGCGGCGGCCGTGTCCACGTCCGGGGTGGTGTCCGGGGCGCTGTCCCGCGCGGCGGGTGCGAGGAAACGGGCCAGCTCGGCGCCCGCGCGGGCGATCCGCTGGGCCAGCCCCTCGTCACCCCAGTCCTCGGAGGCGGCGTAGACGGCGGTGGGCAGGACGAGCGCGCGCAGGTACGAGAACAGCGGGCGCATGGCGTGCTCGGTGACCAGGGAGTGCCGGGCCGTGCCACCGGTCGCGCCGAGCAGGACGGGCTTACCGGTGAGGGAGTCCTTGTCGATGAGGTCGAAGAAGGACTTGAACAGGCCGCTGTAGGAGCCGGCGAACACCGGGGTCACGGCGATCAGGCCGTCCGCGGCCGCCACCGCGTCGAGCGCGGCGGCCAGCCGGGCGGGCGGGAAGCCGGTGACGAGGTGCTGGGCGATCTCCGTGGCCAGCTCCCGCAGTTCGATCACTTCGAGCCCGGCGTCGAGCCGCCCCAGGGTGGCGGCGGCGAGCCGGTCGGCGAGCAGCCGCGTGGAGGAGGGGGAGCTCAGCCCCGCCGATACGACGACGATCCTCATGCCCGCGTCTCCTTCTCTGCCTGGTCCACGGTCTGGTCCTCGGCCTGGCCCTTGGCCTGGCCCTTGGCCTGGTCCGTGGCGTGCTCCGCTGCGGCCGCCGCCACCCGGGCGGGGTGCGTCGGCGCGTCCGGTACCCCGGCCGGCCGCAGGTTCGCGAACTCCTTGCGCAGCACCGGTACGACCTCCTCCCCCAGCAGGTCCAGCTGTTCGAGCACGGTCTTGAGCGGCAGACCCGCGTGGTCCAGCAGGAACAACTGCCGCTGGTAGTCCCCCGCGTAGTCCCGGAAGGACAGGGTCCGCTCGATCACCTGCTGCGGGGAGCCGACGGTCAGCGGGGTCTGCGAGGTGAACTCCTCCAGGGACGGACCGTGCCCGTAGACGGGCGCGTTGTCGAAGTACGGACGGAACTCGCGCACGGCGTCCTGGGAGTTCCTGCGCATGAACACCTGGCCGCCGAGGCCGACGATGGCCTGCTCGGGGGTGCCGTGCCCGTAGTGGGCGTAGCGCTCGCGGTAGAGGTTCACCATCTGCCGCGTGTGGGAGGCGGGCCAGAAGATGTTGTTGTGGAAGAAGCCGTCACCGTAGTAGGCGGCCTGCTCCGCGATCTCGGGCGAGCGGATGGAGCCGTGCCAGACGAAGGGCGCGACGCCGTCGAGCGGGCGCGGGGTGGAGGTGAAGGACTGGAGCGGGGTGCGGAACTTGCCCTTCCAGGTGACGACGTCCTCGTCCCAGAGGCGGCGCAGCAGCGCGTAGTTCTCGATGGCGAGGTCGATGCCGTCGCGGATGTCCTTGCCGAACCAGGGGTAGACCGGCCCGGTGTTGCCACGCCCCATCATCAGGTCGACACGCCCGTCCGCGATGTGCTGGAGCATCGCGAAGTCCTCGGCGATCTTCACCGGGTCGTTGGTGGTGATCAGCGTGGTGGAGGTGGAGAGGATCAGCTTCTCGGTGCGGGCGGCGATGTAGCCGAGCATCGTCGTCGGCGAGGAGGGGACGAACGGCCGGTTGTGGTGCTCGCCGGTCGCGAAGACGTCGAGGCCGACCTCCTCGGCCTTCTGCGCGATGGCGAGCATGGCCTTGATGCGCTCGTGCTCACCGGGCGTGCGTCCGGTCGTCGGATCGGCCGTGACATCTCCGACGGTGAAGATCCCGAACTGCATGGCTCGCTCCCCTTCCAAGTTGTTTACGATTCAACTATACCCCTGAACGGAAGGTGGGGAGGACGTATTCCCGGGGCATTCCCGGGGCTCAACCTCCCGGGGCTGCGCTTTCCGGGGCTCCACCTGTCGGGGTTCCAACTCCCCGGGCTCCGCTCCCGGGGCTCCACGGCCAGGCGGCCGCCCGGCCCGCCTCGATCAGGCCGACCATCCGGAAGCCCGCGTCCGTGAGGCCGCCGAAGGTATGCCGGTGGGGCCCGGCGGAGCCATGGGCGAAGCGGTAGCCCGCCAGGTTCCAGGTGTAGACCGGGACCTCGGCCGGGACGAAATCGGCCGGGACGGGCTCACCCAGCACACCTCGCCCGCCCGAGCGCATGTGGGGGACGACCGGAGCCGCTTGCTCGTCGGTGACGATGAGGACCCGGTCCTGCTCCCGGTAGTGGGTCCGCACCGCCTTCGCGGTGTGGGTGCCGCCGAGCCGGTGGAAACGTTTCAGCACCTCCGCCAGCGGCTCGCCGGGCGCGAACGGCACCCCCGCGCTGCCCCAGCCGAACTCCACCAGGTCCGCCCGCTGGGCCCGCATCGCCAGGGCGGTGCCGAAGAGGGCGGCGGCGTCGGCCCGGGTCAGCTTCGAGCGCTCCGAGAGGGTGTCGAAGAACATGGAGTCCGACCGGTCCACCAGGATCAGGGTCCGGCCTGGCAGGGACGGTACCTGGGGCCAGGCTGTGCTGCAGCGCCTCCTCCAGCGCGGCGGCCCAGCGCGCCGACGGGGCGTGCCGGCGCGCGGCCAGGTAGCGGAAGGGGAACTGCCGGGACCGGGCCACCTCGGCCGGGTCCGCGAGCCGTACGGCGATCCGGGCCGCGGGCTCGTCCGGGACCTCCGCCCCGTCGAAGTTCCGCAGGTTCCGCAGGAGCGCCATCGGCCCCATGGACGGGATCACCGCCTCCCAGACGGCGGCGTCCAGCGGCCCGCCGAGCCAGCCCGCCAGCGCCTCCCAGGTCATCCCGGCGGCGGCCAGCCGCTCGGCGCCGTCCGGCCCGGTCACCAGCGTCCGCCGCTCGTGCGCGGGCGTTTCCATCAGCTCCCGATGGGCCGTCAGCAGGCGGTCGGTGGCGGGCGGGACGGCCCGCTCGGGGTGGTGGCGGCGGTCCAGCGCGTACTGGAAGAGTGGCCCCTGCCAGGGCTTGGCCGGGTCGGGCGCCGCGTGCACCAGGTTGAGCACATCGCCGAAGCGCAGGTCGTGGGAGGCCGTGTCGTACTTGAGCAGCGACCGCGAGGTGTAGAGGCGCCGGACGGCGTCCGCGACCCCGCGTTTCACGGGCTGCGGCAGGTTCCGCCCGTAGTGCGGGATCCAGTACGCGAGGAGTTCCCCGGGCTCGTCGGCGCGCTGGAGCACCGAGTCGATCACGGAGCGGTTGGACGGCCCGCCGGAGGCACCGGCCGCGAGCCGGGCCCGGACATAGGCGGCGGCGCCGATCAGCGGAGCCCTGCGGAGATTGCCCTCGGCGCGGAGCCAGCGCAGCAGGCCGGCGGTCCACTCGGGGTCCTCCAGGGCGAGTCGCCGGACCAGCCCGGTGAAGCGCTGGTCCCGCTCGGCGCCGCTCTCGTAGGTGGCCTGCTGCCCGGCGAGGTGCGAGACCGCCAGGAGGAACAGCTCCTCGCGGGGCTCGCGGACGAAGCCCGGACCGCCCTCGTACGTACGCGTTTCAGGGTAGGGCTTGTAGCCGCGGTGGTGCAGGAACTCGGGAGGCAGGGAACGGGCGGCGGCCGCCGAGACATGCGGGGCCACCAGCATCTCGGACCAGACCTTCGAGACGCGTGGGATGTGACGACGAGGCAGGGAATCCCCCGGGTGGAAGGAACGGGAGGGCCCGGGGCCGTAGGGCGCGCCGGGCGGAAGCGCCCGCGCCTGCCGAGATCCAGGAGGGCGGCGGCGTCACTTGGGTTGTCAGAAGGAAGTAGCCGCAGCCGAGCGCATCGGGAGGCGCGGTCGCTGCGCCACCGTACAAGCGCGGCCGGATCCCGCACCAGCGAATTAACGCGGGCCCGCGCCGGGGCCGTTCAGGAGTCGAGGCGGCGGCGCAGGAGGCAGAAGACGTTGCCCTCGGGATCGGCCAGGACGTGCCAGGTCTCCGCACCGGTCTGGCCGACGTCCGCAGGCCGGGCGCCGAGCGCGAGCAGCCGCTCCAGCTCGGCGTCCTGGTCGCGGTCGGTGGCGCTGACGTCGATGTGCAGCGGCAGCTTCCCCGTGCGCGGGCCGTCGCCCGGGCTGAGGACCAGCGTGGGCTGGAGGCCGCCGAAGCCGGCGTCCGGCGGCCCGATCTCGATGGTTCCGTCGTCCTCCCGGCTCAGTTCCACATATCCGAGGACCTCGCTCCAGAAGGCGGCGAGACGTTCGGGATCGGCGCAGTCGAGGACCAGTTCACTGATGCGGCATGCCATGCCCGTCAGTGTAGGGAACGGCGGCCGTCGCGTGGGGCGTGCGGTACGGGAGGGGCAGGGGGTGCGGGACGGTGAGGGAGTGCGGGACGGTCAGGGGGTGGGCGGGGTCCAGTCGGCGGGCAGTCCGGACTGGGACAGGACGAGCGGCAGGCTGTAGTGGTCCTCGTCGGAGGCGATCCGGCAGCGGCCGGGGTCCAGGTCCAGAAGGGTGGTCATCGGTACGGCGAACGGCTTGGGCGCGCCCTTGAGATGACCGGCGTAGACGGACTCGACGGTGATACGGCCGCCGTCGCGGCGGGCGGTGCGCACGGTGACGTGGACGTTGTCGATGAGGCTGTCGGCGCGGGCCTTCCAGCCGGAGATCTCCTTCCGGCCGTGGAAGGCGACGCCGACGGCCTTGTCGGTGTAGACGCCGTCGGCGGTGAACAGGGCGCCGAGGGCGCGGGGGTCGCTGCCGTTCCAGGCTCGGGCCCAGTCGGTGACGATGCGCGGGGTGCGGAGTGCGGCGTCCGGCGCGGAGGGGGAGGCGGCGGCGGTCGTGGCGGTGGCCGCGCAGAGGGCCGCGGCGGCGGCGAGCACGGTCAGGGGGCGGGTGGGGCGGATGGGGCCGTTCTGGCGGTTCTGGCGGGAGGTCATGGTGGGGCTCCTCGGGGTGGGGCGGGGCGCGGTGGTGCGGTGCCGGGGCGCATCCGGGGGGCGGGCGGCGCCGACGACGCTGTCGGCTCCGGCCCGCTCCCCCGCGTGCGTCCAGGGGGTGGACGGGGCCCAGACTCCCGCCGGGCGGTGTCCACTTCCCAGGCCCGGCAGGGGGCGGGCCCTGTCCACCGCTGTCCGTACGTGTCCACCGCTCGCGGTGCCCCCGCCGTACGGGTCAGGGCCGGGGCGCGACCTCCTGCCCGTACGGGGTGTCTCGGCCCGGGGCGGTCTTGACGCTTTCCTCCTCGGGGGTGAGGGCGGGCCCGTCGAGCGCCGGGAGGCGCGGGCCGCGCAGCGCGGCCAGCAGGACCTTCGGGTGTGCGAGGGCGGCGGCGCCCGTCTGGAGGGTCATCACGTCGGTGAGCGCGCGGACCACCGTGAGGTCGGAGCAGGCCGTCCGGATGAGGCGGTGGACGTACCGCCCGGCCAGGCGGTCGGCGCGGGTCGGACGCCTGCCTTCCGCGCCGGGGAAGAGGATGTCCTGGTCGGCGCCCAGCAGCCAGGCGGCGGCCGCGGGCCGGCCGATCGCGCGCTGGGCGCGGCGGGCGAAGCCGCGCGCGGCGATGTCCTGCCGCGCCGCCAGGGCGTGCAGGGCGCGGGCGCTCTGCGCGGCGACGGACATGCCGTGGCCGTAGACCGGGTTGAGGGAGGTGGCGGCCTCGCCGATGGCGAGGAAGCCCTCCGGCATGCGGACCTTCTCGAAGTGCCGGCGGCGGTTGGCGGTGGTACGGGTGACGGTCACCGGGCCGGCCGGCTCGGCCCGCGCCAGGTACTCGGCGACGAGGGGGCTGCGTAGCCGCTGGGTGAACTCCTCGAAGCGGGCCTCGTCGCTGCTGGGTTCGCCGCCGCGCGTGCCGGAGACGCTGACCAGCCAGGCGCCGTCCTCGATGGGGAGGATGGTGGCGGCCCTTCCGGCCATCGGGAGCCGGGAGTCCGCCTGGATGTTGATGACGGGCCAGTCGGCGGGCACGCGGGGGGCGCGGTAGCGGCGGCTGGCGTAGGTGACGCCCGCGTCGATGACGGTCTCGGGCACCTCGGGGACGCCGAGGGCGGCGAGCCAGCCGGTACCGGGCGAGGTGCGGCCCATGGCGTCGACGACGAGCTCGGCTTCGAGGTCCGCGGTGCTGCCGTCGGGGCGGCGGACGGTGGCGCCGGTGACGCGGGAGGCGGTGCCGAGCAGGCGCAGCGGCTCGGTCCCGGTCAGCAGGGTGACCCGGGGGTCGTCGAGGAGCCGGGTGCGCACGCCCCAGTCGAGGAGGTCGCGGCTGGCGCTGATCAGGTACTGGACCTCGGGCCAGCAGCGCCGGTACCAGCCGCCGGGGGAAAGGGAGACCATCCCGTTGGGCAGGGACACGCGGCGGGCGCCGCGCGCGGTCCACAGGGCGGTGGTGCCGGGGAGCAGCGCCTCGATGGCGTCCGCGCCGCCGGCCCAGAGCATATGGGCGTGCCGCGCCTGCGGAAGCCCCCGTCGGGGGCGCGGTTCGTCGGGCAGGGCGTGCCGCTCCACGATGACGACGCTGTCGCAGTACGGCGCGAGGGCGGCCGCGGCCAACGAACCGGCAAGCCCGCCCCCGAGCACGAGAGCTCGACGGGCACGGGGGTGGGCATCGGGGGGCATGTGCTCCTGCTTTCTGCGGGCGGGTCTTTGCTGCGGGGGCGGCCGCCGGGGGGACGGGATCGGGTGGGAGTGCGGGGGCGGGGGTCGGGTGCGTGGGCCGGCGCCCGGGGCCCGAGGCGCGGGTGCGTGCGTCGGGATTGGGGTCCGGGGTACGGGATTTGAGGGTCAGGGTCCGGGATTCGGGATCCTGGGCTCGGGTGGGCGGACGGGGCGCAGGGGGCGGGGCCCCCGGAGCCCGGGTTCGGCGCCCGAGCCCGGGGACCGGGACGGGGTTCGGGTGGTGGCTTCGGAAGACGGGTGGTGCTCGGGGAAGCAGAGGGGCGGGGCCGCCGGGTCGGGGCGTACCCGCCCGTCCGGGCACGCCCGGGCCTGCGGACTCAGGCCGTACCTACCGCCTTGGGCGTACCAGCAGCCTCGGGTGTCCCGGGGGCCCCGGGCGTGCCAACCGCCTCCGGCGTGCTCGCCGCCTCGCTGATGCGGGCGGCCCGGGCCGCGTTCCCGGCCAGGGCCTCCGGGGTCGCAGCCCCGGCCTGGGCGGCATCCGGGACCAGGTCCCCCGCCAGGCCGGTGCCGTACGCCGCCTCCGGCGTACCGGTGGCCTCCGGCGTGAGCGCCACCTCGCCGGTATGGGTCTCCGGGGCCGGGGTCCCGGCGCGGGTGGGCTCCGGGGCCGGGCTGCTCGCCAGCCAGGTGCCGTAGGCGCGTACCGCGCGGCGGGCGGTCAGGGTGTCGCGGATGAAGGTGAGGCGGGCCGGGAGGCGGGGGGTGCCGGTTCGGCCTCGGGCGAGGTGGGTCAGGTGGGCGCGGACGATGGCCAGGATCGCGGCGCTGGCCAGGTCCTGGTCGCGCCAGCCGAGGCGCGGCGGCGGGGCGTGCACGTCCTCGCCGGCCGTCCACCGCGCGGGCAGGTCGGGGTGGAGGGCGAGCGCGGTGGCCACGCCGGCCACCGCGAAGCCCCGGTCGAGCACGCGCTCGGCGGTGGCGCTGCGGCAGATCCCGCCGGTCAGCATGAGGGGGACCGTGGAGGTGGCGACGAGGCGTTCGGCGAGGCCGAGGAAGTACGCCTCCCGGTCCAGGGTGGTCTCGTCGGCGGTACGGCCCATGGTCGCCGCGCTCTCGACGCTACCGCCGGAGAGTTCGACGAGGTCGACGCCGAGGTCCGCGACGAGCCCGAGCACCCGGGCCACGTCCTCGACGTCGAAGCCGCCGCGCTGGAAATCGGCCGTGTTGATCTTGATCCCGACGGCGAACCCCGGCGACACCCGCGCCCGTACGGCCTTGACGATCTCGACGAGCAGCCGGGCACGGTTCTCCAGCTCCCCGCCCCAGCGGTCGGTACGGCGGTTGACCAGCGGGGAGAGGAACTGGCTGAGCAGGTACCCGTGCGCGGCGTGGATCTGGACCCCGTGGAAGCCGGCCTCCTCCGCGAGCCCCGCGGTGGTGGCGAACCGCGCGACGGTGGCCTCGATATCGGCCTCGTCCATGGCGCGGGGGCGGGCGAAGAGAGCGGTGTGCTTGCCGAGGCTGACCGCGACCTCGGACGGCGCCCACGCCACCCCCGGCAGGTCGGCGCGGACCTGGCGGCCCGGGTGGTTGATCTGCATCCACACCTGGCCGCCCCCCGATCCGGCGGCGGCGGCCCACCGGCGGAAGGGCTCCAGGGGGGTGGCGGAGTCGAGCACGATGGTCCGGGGCGAGGTCAGCGCCCGTCTGTCGACCATCACATTGCCGGTGATGATCAGACCGGCCCCGCCCTCGGCCCATCTGCGGTACAGGGCTTCTATCTCGGGGCCGGGGAGCTGTCCGGGCTGGACGGCCAGGCTCTCCTCCATGGCCGCTTTCGCCACCCGGTTGGGCAGCCGGGAGCCGTTGGGCAGGTCGAGCGGTGCGGCGATGCGCATGGAAATCCCCCAGATGGTCGTGGCCGGTGACATGTCGTCAGTGTCCGTAGTGTCCGCCGTCGCTTTTCGGCCGCTGTCGGCGGGTCCCCCTGTTCGCCGCGCGAAGCGGGCGCGGGCGGGCGTACGGGGCTCAGGCGCGGGCCGGCCCGGGCGGCGCGGCCGCCCCGCGGATGGCCCGTACGCGCGGGGAACGGGCCAGCGCGCGGGCCACCCGTACCAGGTCCTGGGGGTCCTCCACGGAGGTCACCACCCACCTGCGACCTGGGCAGAAGACGGGCCCGGCGGCGCGTTTGGCGAGGACGGCGGCGGCGATGACCGCGGCGTCGGCCTCCTCCCGGGCCCGGCGGCGCTCGCGGTGTTCGGCCAGGGCGGCGGCGTAGACGGCCCGTCCCGTCGCGGCGTCGAAGTACGGGCCGAGCCGGTGCACCACGTCGTGGATGTCCCGTTCGCGCTGGGTCAGGCGCAGGGAGACGGACCTCCACCAGCCCATGGCCCGCGGGTTCGTGGGGGGTATTTCCGGCCGGATCTCCAGCCACAGCGGCCGCAGTTGGCGGAAGCGGCGCAGCGCCTTCCAGGAGGAGGAGGCGACCTGTCCGACGGGCGGGACGAGGAAGCCCGCGGCGACCAGCACGGCGGACACCCCGGAGACGGCGAAGGCGGCCCGGCTGCTGAGCCAGTCGAGGTCGTGGCCGGTCCAGCGGGCGAAGACGGCGGTGTACTTGAGCACGTCGTAGGCGAAGGTACCGGTGGCGCCCGCGGCGATCATGAGCAGGCCGGCCCGGAGGATGCCCGGCACCTGCCGGGCCCAGCGCCAGCACAGGACGGTCATGGTGGCCGCGGCGACGCTGTGCGCGGCGAGGTAGAGCACGATCATCTCGCGGATGAGGGGGGTGTTGGCGTAGTAGGTGTCGAAGTCCCGGAGCCGTTCGACGGGCGCGTCGCCGAGGAGGAAGAGGACGGGGAGGGCGGCCATGACGGCGGCGTAGGCGGTGAGGCAGAGGCGGGTCTGCCGCCGGGTGCGGCGCTCGTCCTCGTTGCCACGCCACTGGATCAGCAGGACGATGATGATCCCGTCGAGGGCGGTCATGATGCAGTAGACCACCGGGGCGGCGGCGTTGGGCGCGCCGATCAGGTCGTTCATCGCGGCGATGTGCTGGGGGGCCGCCGCGAGGAAGAGTAATGCGGCGACGAAGAGCATGGCGCAGACGGCCCGCAGGAGCGGGTCGCCGGGGTTCTTGCGCAGGGCGCGCAGCTTGAGGGCGGTGGCCACGAAGAGGCCGCCGGCCGCGCAGAGGAAGGCGTCCCCGGCGGTCACCGGCGGCCTCCTCCGGTGCGGGAGGGCGGGTCGGCGGGGGCGGTGAGCGGGGCGGGGTTGGGGGTAGTGGCAGTGCCGGTGGCGGTGCCCGTTTCGTGGATCTCGGAGAAGTGGCGGCTGAGCCGGGCGAGTCCGTCGATCCCGGAGATACGGACGGAGGGCGAGGCGGGGGCGGAGGCGGACAGGGTGGCAGGCGCGGGCACGGGCGCGGGCGCCGCCTCCGTGGCCCGGTTCGCGGCCGCGGGGGCCGAGAGCAGGGCCGCCCGGATCCGGAACGCCTCGGTCACGAAGAGGACGGCCTCCTGCCCGTACCCCTTGGCCGCCGCGTAGCGCTCGGCGGCCTCCTGGTGCGCGGCGTCGAAGGAGGGCGCGAGTCTGAGCAGCCGGTCCGCTATCTCGGTGGCGCGCAGGGTCGCGCGCATCTCGGCGGAGGAGGTGAGCGGGATCCGCATGCGCGCCCCGCTCCCCCACGGGCCGAGTGCGCGCCACAGCGGCTCCATCCGGCGGTACGCGCGCCAGGCGTCGTACGCTGACTGCAGCCGCGGGCCCACGACGGGGACGAGGAAGCCGACGGTGGTCATGGCGGCGCCCAGGCCCGCGAGGGGCGGCGCGATGTCCGTACTGAGCCAGTCCCAGGTGTCCGTACCGGCCCAGTGGGCGCCCACCGCGGCGAATTTCAGCAGGGCGAAGGCGAGGCCGAGGCCGAAGGCGGTGACGAGGATGAGCAGGCCCCAGCGGGTCCAGTCGGCCTTCGCCGCGCGGAGCTCCTTCGACCACCGCCAGCATTTTGTCATCACGACGGTGGCCGTGGCGGCGTGCGAGGTGAGGTAGAGGACGATCATCTCGCGGATGTACGGGGTGGTCGAGTAGAAGGTGTCGAGGTCGCGGGGCCGTTCGAGGGGGACCTCGCTGAGCGTGAAGAGGACGCAGAAGGTCAGCAGGATGCAGCAGGTGGTGGCGATCCACAGTCGGGTCTGGCGGCGTACGGTGCGGCCGCCGCGCCAGTGGATGAGCAGCACGAGCGAGGCGCAGGAGAGGCAGGAGAGGAAGGAGTAGACGATCAGGGCGGAGACGTTGGGGACTCCGGTGAGCCGGTTGACGCGTTCCACGGTGGGCGGTGCGGCGAAGACGAAGCCGGCGCCCGAGGCCGCGATGATCACGAAGATGGCCCGCGCCATCGGGGAGTTCCGGTTCTGCCAGAGCGAGGGCATCCGTACGAGCAGGGCGACGGCCAGTACGAGGGCGGGTATGTAGTAGTCCGACCCGTCCATCGTCAGAAGCCCCGGCCCATGCTGGACTGGATGCGGGCCGCGAGCCCGCTGGCGGGGGCGGCTCCGGCACCGGCGCCGGATTCCAGGATCTCGCGGCAGCTGCTTCCCAGGAGCAGCCCGAACGCCTCGGCGTCGTTCTCCTCGCGTGTCTGGAAGTGCGTACGGGCGGCCAGCGCGAGCACGTCGGTGTGCGCCAGCTCGCCGCCGAAGGAGCGGGCGGCGGCGGAGATCTCGTCGAGGCTCGTGCCGTGGGCGCGGCACTGGCCCATGAGGGCGTGCCACATCTCGTGCGCGAAGATCACGAGCTGGTGGAGGGTGGTGGTGTGGCGTTCGACGACGATCACCAGCCGGTCGTCGAAGAACAGCGTCAGGCCGCTTGCGGTGCCTTCGGGGAACTCCCGGAACAGCAGCCTGACGGGCCGGTAGGGCCCGGTGGTGCTGTTCTCGTTCACCATGCGTTCGAGGACCGCCCGGAGCGATTCGAAGAGCGCGTCCGGGTCCGCCGGGACAGGCCGGCCGAGCCCCGCGAGCACCTCGTTGCGGAGCCTGACCATCTTTCGCTTGCTCATCTGCGTTTCCCCCACTGCCACCCCGGCCCGCCGACCGAGCCCGCCGAGTCCTTCGCGGCTGAGTTCCAGCCGCCCGTGCCACCGCTCCCGCCGCCCCGCTCCGTCCCGCTGGAACGCTGCCTCAGAACTCTGCCTCACGGCTCGGCTCTGCGTCGCGGGGGGTGTCGGCGCCGGGCGGTCCGGCTCGGGGGGAGCCGGGGCGGGTGGATGCTTGGCACGTCGGCGGTGCAGGGCCGACGGCGCACGGCGCCGCCGGGGCACTGCTCGTCGTACAGCCGCGTTTCGGTCAGGAACGGGATCCGCCGGGCCACTTCCCGGTGCCCGACCTCGGCGACGCCGGCCTCCTCCCGGTCCAGCAGCCGCCGTACGGCTGCCTCCGGAAGGGAGGTCTGAAAGCTGGGCTCCCTCAGATCCGCCGGGTCGGCCCGGTCGAATCCGGCCCGGGAGAGCAGGAGTGCGATGTCGTTCACGGTCGCGGCAAGGTCCTCGTGGCCCAGGGAACTGTCGTGCAGCGGCCCTCCGCTGCGCACGACGGACCGGTGGGCCCCGGGTGGGCCCCTGACCTGCGCGATCACTAGAACACGGAAACGCCCACGGACGCAACGAAACGACCGTTTCCCCGGCCCGGCCCGGCCCGGCCCGCCCCTACAGGCCGAGCCCCAGGAGGATGGTCACCACGGGAGGCACGGTGGCGGCCCAGCCCGCCCACGGCGCGACCGGGGCGGTGCGGAGGTGCCGCCCGAGGAGGTGGTAGGCCACCACGAGCAGCGGGGTCACCGTCCAGGAGGCCCACCAGCCGGCCGTCACGACGGCCACGGTGCCGGGGTGTTCACGGGCGGCCATCGGCGCCAGCCCACCGATCAGGAACGCCACGGGGACCAGGCCCATTGCGGCGGTCGTGGCCCAGCGGAGAATCACATCGTGCGCGGTGTCGGTGTCGGCGTCGGTGATGATCTCGTCCATGCCCCCAGCCAACCGCACGGGCGGCCGGCCGCGCCTGCGTCCCCGTACTCACCCGCGACGGGCCCTCGTACTCATCCCGGGCCCGCCGCCGCAGCCAGGCATCACACGGGCTCGGTGGCAAAAAGCTCCAGGTGGGAGCAGTTCGGACAGCGGAACGCCTCTATACGCCGCCGGGGCCGCCCCATGCGCTTGGCCCCACCGAACAGCCCCCGCTCCAACGGCCCGGCGATCCACCGGGCATACCCCCGCGCCCCCTCGCCCGCATCCTCGACAAACCCCGGCTCCAGACCGACGCCACCGCAGTACGTACACCGCATCTCTTTCACTGCACGAGTGTACGAAGCGGCAGCCGCGGGCGGGGCCGGGTGCGCATCCGGCGGCGGCAGAGGCGTGAATTGCCGTAACCGCTGGTCAAGGAGGCGCACGCGGCGAAACTGGGTGGGTGGGGGGTGTGCGGCGCAGGTAGTCTCCGGTCTCCGACCCGCCGCGCCGGCGGCCTACGTTCAGAGAGCGATGCACATGACCAGCCAGCATGCGACAACCACCTTGTGGCGCCCCACCGGCCCCAAGGAGCTGGATCTGGTGCGCGAGCTGAACTGGCGTGCGTGGCCGCCCCGGCTGCCCGAGCAGCCGATCTTCTACCCGGTCCTGAATGAGGACTACGCGATCAGGATCGCCCGGGACTGGAACGTGAAGCATGACGGTGCTGGGTTCGTCACCCGATTCGAGGTGGATGCGGAGTTCTTGAGGCGGTATCCCGTTCAGCAGGCCGGCGGGCGGACGATCCTTGAGCTTTGGGTTCCGGCCGAGGAACTGGACGAGTTCAACGCCCATATCGTCGGCGAGATTCAGGTGGTCCACGAGTTCCGCTGAGACGGAGAGAGCTGCCGGGGAGGCGTGCGGGGCTCGGGCTGAGCGTGTGCGGTTGCGCGGTGGGTTTCTCGGGTGCGGTGGGGGCGCGGGCGATCTAGCCTGGCGGCTTTGCTTGTTGTGGAGGTGGGTTGCGGTGCTGGTCATGCCTGGGCGGCGGACATCGACGATGGAGTTGTTGGCCGTCGAGGCGGTGGGGCGGGGGCTGGTCGTCCGGGCGGCCGAGGAAGTCGGCGCCGAGGCCGAAGGGGGAACGGCCCATTGGTACGGCGGGCCGGTGGCGGTGGCGCGGCTGGCCGGGCGGCTCGGATTCGCCCTGCTCGAACCGGCGGATGACTGGCTGGCCCGGCTGCCGGAGGAGTTCACGGGGCGGGAGGTGTGTTTGGCGACCGTCGCGGATGCGTGGGCGATCCGGCGGCCGATGTTCGTCAAGCCGCCTCGGGAGAAGTCCTTTTCGGCTGAGGTGTACGCGGATGGCTCGCGGCTGCCTGGTGAACTGGATCCGGCGACGCCGGTGCTGGTCTCCGAGGTGGTGACCTTCGCTTCCGAGTACCGGCTGTTCCTGCTGGACGGGCAGATCGTCGCGGGCAGTCGCTATGCGGTCTTCGGCCGGCTCGATCCGCTGCCGCTGGACTGGGGTGGAGCCGTCGCTGCGGAGATCACCGAATTCGTCGAGCGGCTGGTCGGTGTGGCTGGGGCCGCTCTGCCGAGTGCCGTTGTCGTGGACGTGGGGCAGGTGCTGGATCCGTACCGGGCGGGGCATCGGTGGGCGGTGGTGGAGGCCAACATGGCGTGGTTCTCGCATGCGTACGCGGCGGACCCGGCGCGGGTGCTGGACGTGGTGCTGCGGGCGGCGGGGCCGCGTGATCGGGTGGGGGCGGGGGACCTGGCGTTCGTACGGCAATAGGGCCTGTCCGACGCGTTTCTGGCCAGGTCACGACGGATGTGCGACGTGTGTTTGCACGGGGTGATGTCAGCCGCTCTCGCAGCGCGAAGGCACCCGTCACTGTGATGCGGCGCCGGGGCCCGGCGTCGCGTGCGCGGGGTTGTGCTCATTGGAGTCGTAGACGAGGGCCAGAACCAGCCAGCCGGCAAGGGCCCGATAGTCCCGTCTGCCCAACGACGTGCGGGTCCGGTCCGGCTGATCATGTTTCGTGCCTGGCGTGGAAAGCACCGCCCGCCCCTGATGGCGAGGCGGTCCTCCTACTCGAAGCGTGGTCGGCTCAGGCGCCCCCGGACCACACCGTGCCCGGCGCGAGCCTCCATCGCGCCAGGCCCCTGCGGTAGGTGGTGGCGGTCGCCCCGTCGTGCGCGGTGGCCCCGGATCCCGCGCCTCGGCGTCTCGGCGTCTCGGCGTCTCGGCGTCTCGGCGTCTCGGCGTCTCGGCGTCTCGGGGGCAGCATCGGCTGGATGCGGGCCCGCCAAGTCCCGCTACGGATTTTCACGGCGGCGGCGGGGTGGGCGGGCGAAGCGGACGGGGACGCCTGGGGAGTACAGGACGCTTGCCGGGGCGCCGACCGGGGCCGGCAGGCCCGCTGCGGCGATCAGGTCTTCCTCGCACGCCAGCAGTTCCGCGCGGTGGAGCGGCCAGCGCGGGTGGGTGTTGGGGAGGTACAGCAGACGGCCGTGGAATTCGCTGTGCAGGGCCCAGCGGGCGGTCAGGAAGTGTTCGAGGGCGGTCGGTTCCGCGACGGGATCGCCGACCCGGATGGTGAGCGCGCTGTGTGCGCCGCGCGGACCGGGCCATCGCCGGGTGCTGGTGTACGTGAGTATGTCGCCGTCGCGGCGGACCGACATGCGCGACCAGAGGTACGGGAGGCGGAACGTGCTCCGTGCGGCGGCGACGGGGATCAGGCGGGAGGCGTCGAGCGAGCGGAAGACCACGCCGCGCCGGCCCTGGCCGTCCACCGAGTAGAGGCGGACGTTGGTCTCGGGGAAGGACCCCAGGTACGGCACTCCGGGCAGCCGGAACCAGCCGACGCGGTGCATGCGGAAGGCGACGAGGCCGACGTACGTGAGCCCCTCGTGCGTGTCCGGCACGGTGCCGGCCGGCAGCAGCGGCGCGACGGTGGCGGGGTCGGCGGGCCAGTGCAGGAAGGCCAGGTCGAGCCAGGACTGCGTGAGCAGCGGGCGGTCCGTGTGGTGCGGCGGATCAGGCGTGATCGGTTCGACGCGTACGAGTGGCTCCGCGGGCGGGTCGGGAACGGTACGGGCAGCTGCCTGCGTAAGCCGGCCGGCCTGCGGGCTGGGCGGCGTGAGCGGCGGGGGCTCCACGGGCTGGCCGGACTGCGCGGGCGGACCCGGCTGACTGGGCTGACCCGGCTGCATGTGCGAGCCCGGCTGGAGCGGCTGACCGGGCTGCACAGCCGGACTGCTCGGGGCGGGCTCCGTGGACGCCCCACCCGAACCGGCCTGCGCGACCGGCGCGGGTTCCACGGGCCGACCGGACTGCCCGTGCGGCAGAACCCGCCCCGGTTGGTCGGCCGGCGGCGTGGACGGCGTGCCCGACCCCGGCTCAAGTGGCTGGCCGGACTCCAGGAGCGGCCCCGACTGGACAGGCTGGCCGGACTGCACAGGCGGCTCGCTCGGCTCGGGCTGAACGGACTCGCCGGGCCGCGTGGGCGGTATGCCCGACGCGGCCTCGGGCGGCTGGCCGGACTCCATGAGCTGCCCCGACTGGACGGGCTGGCCGGACTGCACAGGCGGCTCGCTCGGCTCGGGCTGAACGGACTCGCCCGGCATACCCGACCCGGCCTCGGGCAGCTGGCCGGACTCCACGAGCGGCCCCGGCTGGACAGGCTGCCCGTGCTGCATGCGCGAGCCGGGCTGGCCAGGCTGCACAGGCGGCTCGCTCGACCCGGGGTCAGTGGACTCGCCGGGCTGCACAGGCGGCCCGCTCGGCCCGGGTAGAACGGACTCGCCAGGCCGCGTGAGCGGCATGCCCGACCCGGGCTCGGGCAGCTGGCCGGACTCCACGAGCGAACCCGGCTGGATGGGCTGGCCGAGCCGCGTGCGCGAGCCGGGCTGGCCGGGCTCCGCAGGTGGCTCGCTCGGCTCGGGCTCAATGGACTCGCCGGGCCGCGTGGGTGGCGTACCCGCCCCGGGCTCGGGCAGCCGGCCGGACCCCGTGACCGGCCCCGGCGGAGTGGGCTGACCAGGCTGCGTGCGCGAGCCAGGCTGCATAGGCGGCCCGCCCAGCCCAGGCAGAACGGACTCGCCCGCCAGCGCGGGCGGCGCGCCCGACCCCGGCTCAAGTGGCTCGCCAGGCCGCGCAGGCGTCGGCGGCTCGTCGGGGGGCGGCGGGGCAGGCTGTGGAGGGGGCATCGGCTCAGTATCCCGGGTGCGGGCATGGTCCAGAAGGTCCGCCCCCCTCAGCCTGAGTCCTCCCGCATCGACAGCGGCGGGACGCGGCCCCGCCGTACCAGCCCGTGCCGGACCGCCATCACCACCACCGCCACCGCCACGATGAAGAGGCCGCCCAGCCGCAGGATCGCGTCGTACGCGTCCTCCGGCGGGTGTTGCGGGGTCAGCGCGGAGATCGCCGCCGCCGTGCCCGCCAGGGCGATCGCGCCCAGGGTGACCAGGAAGGTCAGCAGCACCCCCGACGCCTCCCCCGCGCGGGCCGGCGCGACCACCTGCTGGGTCGCCACGCTGGAGAAGGTCCAGCCGAGCCCCAGGCCCAGGCCGCACCAGGCGAAGACCGGCACGTACAGCCACCAGGCGCCGGCCAGCGTCAGCGCGTACATTCCCGTGCCCGCGACCGCCCCAGCCAGCGCCATCACCGCCGTGGGCCGCATGTGCCGGGCGAGGCGGGCGCCGAGCGGGCCGCTGAGCGCCACCAGCAGGGCCGGGGCCAGGAAGACCGTGCCCGCCTGGAGCGGGGAGAGGCCGCGTACGCCCTGGAGGTAGAGGGTGGCGAGGAAGACGGTGACGCCGTAGCCCATGTTCGAGAGCGAGCCCATGGCCGTGACCAGGACATACGGGATGTTCCGGAAGAGCCGCAGGTCGACCAGCGGATGCCGGGCCCGCCGCTCCCGTACGGGGAACAGCCCGCCCGCCAGCACCGCCACCCCGAAGAGGGTGAGCGTACGGGTGCTCGTCCAGCCCCAGGCGTCCCCGCGTTCCACGGCCAGGGTGAGGGCGGCCAGGCAGCAGACGACCAGGGCGCAGCCGGTGAGGTCGAGCTCGCGGGGCGCGGAGCTGTCGCGTGAGTCCGGTACGTACACCAGGGCGACGAGCAGGGCGAGCAGGCTGAGCGGGGCCATCAGCCAGAAGATCCAGCGCCAGCCGGGGCCCTCGGTGAAGCCGCCGCCGACGAAGGGGCCGAGGGCGGTGCCGATGTTGGCGACGCCGAAGACGGCGCCGAGGGCCTTGGCACGGGTCTCCTCGGGGAAGGTGTTGGTGATCACGGAGACGGACACCGGGAAGACGAAGGCCGCGCCCACCCCCTGCGCGATACGGGCCGCCACCAGCGGGCCGAGGCCGGGGGCCAGGGCGCAGCCGACGGAGCCGGCCGTGAACAGGGCGATGCCGGCCAGCAGGGTGCCGCGCCGGCCGAAGACGTCGCCGACGCGTCCGCCCACGATGAAGAAGCAGCCGATGGCGAGCATGTAGGCGGACAGGGTCCACTGGGCCGCCGAGACCGTGATGTGCAGTTCGGCGGCGATGCCGGGGAGAGCCAGGTTGAGGGCGAAGAAGTCGAGCTGGATGCAGAAGAGGGCGACGGCGACCGCGACGAAGGCCCCTGTACGCCGGGCTGCCGAGGGGGTCTCCGCGCGCATGGGCGCTCCTCTCCGGGCTTCGCCCGCCGGGCGGGAGCGGTGAGCCCGAGGGCGGCCTCGGCCCGGTCGGTGCGTCGGCGGGCGGGGTCGGCGGGCGGGATCCGGGGCCGGGCTCCGGGGGACCGCTGTCCCATTGTGGAACGGCCCGCGGGGCGGCGCAGTGCGGCGGCGCCACCGGACTGCGCCGCCCCGCGGTGGACGCGTACGGCGAGGGTCAGCGCACGGTGCGCATCGGCGGGATCATGGTGGCCCCTGGTGCCTTCGGGGCGGGACGCGTGGGGCGGTACTCGGCCTCCATGACGGCGGCCGGGACCCCGCCTCCCCGTCGCCGTTCCGGTTGAAGGCCAGCTGGTGGCCTCCGTCGGCGGTGGTCACGGCGAGGGAGATCGACCCGGTCATGCCGTCGCCGTGGCCCCGGAGCGTCGTACCGCAGCTCGTGACGTACCGCGTGAGGCCGAGACCGTAGGCGACGTCGTCACCCCACGGCACCGCGGCCGTGGTCTGCGTGGCCTTGAGCTGCTTCGGTGACAGCAACTCGCCGCGCAGCAGATCGCGGTAGAAGCGGTGGAGGTCGCCGGTGGTGGTGATGATGTCGCCGTGGACCGGAGGCCCGGGGGTTCGATGATGCGGCCGCGGACCTCGGCCCCGTAAGCAGCGCGGCGACAACCAGGTGGCGGCCACCCGCGTGCTCACTCCGGCTGGACGCTCGCCAGCGCTCGGCTGATCATTCGTGTCGCGAATTCGCGGTCGCCCGTGATGCGGTTGATGTGTTCCGCCAGCAGGAAGGCCGTGGCCTCCAGGGGGTTCATCTCCTCCTGGGTCCAGTCCCCGTACTGCTTGCGCCACAGGTTCGGGCTCAGGCCCGTGCCCGCCGCCACGACCATGCCCGCCATCGTCGGGATCACCTCGGGGCGCACGCTCCGCGGCATCATCCGCATCGTGGCCACCAGGTCCGGCACCACGTGCTCGATGGGGTCGCGCTCGTTGTCCTCATACGCCTTCCGCAGCCACGTCATGAACATGTAGATGAGCGTGCACGCCCCGTCCAGTACGTCATGGACCTCATCCGGGGCCATGGAGGCCGCCAGTTGCTCGGTCAGCAGCCGCTGTTCGGCATCGCTCGCGCTCGTGCCCTCGTACACGGCCTTGAGCCGCGAGTCGATCACCATGAGCGCCGAGCCCACGTCACCGGCGGGAGCGTAGCTGGGCGCAGGGTGATGGCACAGGATCCTCCTCAGAACAGCGCGGCAGGCGCGCGGCGTGTCCGTACCGTAGACCTGCGGGGTGGAGGGAATCCGGCGAATGCCGAGGGATCACCCGCAAGTTGGCGCGTCCGCGACAGGGCGTCGCGAGGGGCGCCCGTCGAATGCGCGTACGGAGGACAGGGCGCGCCCGTGGTCCGGAACAGCGGGCCGCCCCCGGCGGCGGCGCGGGGTCCCCGTACGGGGCGGCCGGGCGTGGAACAGTCGTACCAGCAGCCGCAGTCGGTGCCGGTGCCGGTGTCTGTGTCGGTGTCGGTGTCGGTGTCGGCAGAGGAGAAGGGGTCGGTCCATGGCGGATCGCAGTGCAGCGGGCCCGGTGGTCGTCGTCGGGGCGGGGGTCGCCGGGCTGGTCTGTGCCCTCGACCTGGCCAGGGCGGGTACGCCGGTGCGCGTGCTGGAGGCGTCGGACGGCGTGGGCGGGCGGATGCGCACCGACCGCGTGGACGGGTTCCTGCTGGACCGTGGCTTCCAGGTGTTCAACACCTCCTATCCGCAGGTCAAACGCCGTATCGACCTGGCCGCCCTGCGACTGCACCCCTTCACGCCGGGCGTACTGGTGCACACCCCGCGCGGCCGGGTCCGGTACGCCGACCCCAGCCGCCGCCCCGCCGACGCCCTGCGGATGCTCCGCACCGCCCGCCCCTCGGCGCGCGGCGCGCTCTCGCTCGGCGCGCTGAGCGCCACCGACACCCTCGCGCCGGTCCGCGCGCTCAGGGGGCTGCCCGAGCGGACGACGCGTCAGGAGCTGGCCCGCTGGGGTGTTCCCGGGGAGCTGGTGGAGGGGGTGCTGCGGCCGTTCCTGGCGGGGGTGTTCCTGGAGGACGGCCTGGAGACGTCCAGCCGGATGTTCCATCTGGTCTGGCGCAGCATGATCCGCGGCAGCCTGACGCTGCCCGCGGCGGGGATCGGGGCCGTACCGGAACAGCTCGCGCGGAGTCTGCCGGACGGGGCGCTGACGCTGGGGGCGGAGGTGGCGGGGGTCGACCCGGGCGGGGTCACGCTGGCCGACGGTTCACGCGTGGACGCCGCGGCGGTCGTGGTCGCGACCGGCGCGCCCGCGGCGGCGCGGCTGCTGCCCGCCCTCGGCGAGAGCCCGACGCGCACGGTGACGACGTACTACCACGCGAGCGGCGTCCCGCCCCTGCGCGAGCCGACGCTGCTGCTGGACAGCCGGCGGCGGTTCCTCAACTCATGCGTACTGACGGAGGTCTGCGGCGGCTACGCGTCCGACGGGCGGGCGCTGGTGTCCACGTCGGTGCTCGGCCCCGACACCCCGGGACGGGCGGCGGCCCTGCTGCCGGTGCTGTCGGAGGTCTACGGGGCGGATGCGGAGCGGTGGCAGCCCGTCGCGGCCGTGACGGTCCCGGCGGCACTCCCGGCGATGCCGCCGCCGCTGAAACTGAGCCGGACGGGGCGGGTGGGGAACGGCCTGTACGTATGCGGCGACCACCGCGCGACGGGCTCCGTCCAGGGCGCGATGGCCTCGGGTACCCGAACGGCCCGGGAACTGCTGGCGGACCGGGCGGGCGAGGGCGGCTGAGGACGTACGCCGACTGGCGAGAGCCGAAGCCGGCACGCCGGGCACCCGCCACCACCGGGCCTCTCCGCCCTGCGGCGCGCCCCGCCCGCACCCCGGCGGGACCGGACGGCCGGCGCGACGCTGCCCGAGCCCGCCCGCCCCGGACAGGCCCAGGGCTTGGCCGCCAGCGGCCGCGAGGGCGAGGGCGCGGGCGGGGCCGGGTGGTGCCTTCGCGCCCTCGCGGTCGCTCCCGGCAAGGACTGGGGCTTGGCCCTCAGCAGCCCGGAGGGCAAGCACCCCGGCGGGACCGGACACCGCCTTCGGCAGCCCGGCGGTCGGCCTTGGCATCCGCTGAAGCCTGGCCGTCAGCGGCCCGGAGAGGGAGTACCCCGGGGGCTCGGGTGGTGCATGCGCAGCCTCGCGGTCGGTCCCGGCGATGCTGGAGCATGGCCCTCAGCAGCCCGAGAGGGGGCATGCACCCCTGCGAGACGGGGCAACGCCTTCGTAGCCCCGTGGTCGGTCGCGGCGACGGCTGGAACATGGCCGTCAGCAGCCGGGAGAGCGGGCACCTCGGCGGGTTCGGGGGGTGAGTTCGCAGCCTCGCGGCCGGTCTCAGGGACGGCTGGGGCTTGCCCACAAGCCGCCCGGCGGGCGGGCGATGCATGCGCATCCCCCGTGAGGACTTGGGCCTGGCCGACTGCTCGCCAGCGACGGCGGTGGGTGCCGGGCGCGGCTGCTAAGGGGTTCCAGGCGATGGTGAGTCGGCGGACGAGGCCGAACCGCCTAAGGTTCGAGGCGGGGCGCGGCGATACGTAGACAGGCAAGGTGATCGTGAGCATGAGCATGTTCGAGTCCGTGCGGGAGAACCCGTACCCCGACACCCACACCCTCGGCGAGGGCCCCGAACCGCACCCGCTGCTGCGGCCCGTGCTGCCCCTGCTCGGGCGCTGGCACGGTCGCGGGGAGGGTGAGTACCCGACGCTGGAGGCCGCCTTCCGCTACGAGCAGGAGCTCAGCTTCAGCCATGACGGCCGGCCCTTCCTCCGCTACGAGGCCCGCGCCTGGCTGATCGACGCCTCCGGCGCCCCCGTGCGGCCCGCCGGGCGCGAGGCGGGGTGGTGGCGGGTCACGCCCGAGGCCACGCTGGAGGTCGTACTCGCCCATCCCACCGGGATCGTGGAGACGTACGTGGGGCGGGCGAACGGGGCGGAGTTCGAGATCGGGACGAAGGACGTGTCGCTGACTCCGCTGGCGAAGGAGGTGACGGGGACGCGTCGGGTCTACACGGTGGAGGAGGACCGGATGACGGTCCTCCACGACATGGCGGCGGTCGGGCAGCCGCTCCAGCACCACCTGACGACCCGGCTGGTGCGCCGCCCCACCTGACCGCGTCACCCGGGTGCCCGGCACAGGCTGCGGGCGGGTACGGGTCGTCGCCCGCCGTAGGCCCACGCCGACGGCGGCGGGCCGCGCTGGCGGCGCTGTTCGCGGCGGGGGCGACCGTACCGTACGGCGCTCACGCCACGGCAGCGGCGGCCGGAGTCGCCGCCCGGGGACGAGATCCGCCGGCTGCCGACCTCCCGTCGGGTCGTGGCGCTGACGTTCGACGCGGCCTGGGACGAGGCGGGGGTGGCCGACGTCCTGGCCGAGCTGCGGCAACGGGCCCTCCCCGCCACCTTCTTCCCGACCGGCGCGTACGCGGACGCGCGCCCCGCGGCGGTGCGGGCGATGGGGGCGGAGCACGGGCTCGGGAACCACTCGTACAGCCATCCGTACTTCGACGGGCTCGACAGCGAGGAACACGTGGACGAGGTGCGCCGTGCGGATGCGGCGGTCGAGTTCACGGCGGACACGAACGGCTACCTCGGCCCGGCAGGCGGCATGACGGCGGCCGCGGCGGCGGACGGGCGATCGACGCGCTCAGCCCGGGGGCGATCATCCAGATGCAGGTGGGCAGCAACGGCGACGGCACCGTCCTGGACGCGCAAGCGCTCCCCCTGATCATCGACGGGGCGCAGGCGGAGGGCTACGAGGTGGTCGACCTCCGCCAGTTCCTGCTCCCGGAGCACGCGTCCGCCTGACGGCCCCTGGCCACTGAGCCGCCGTACGTACGGTGCGACGCGGGCCGACGCCCCAGGGCGCGGGACTCGCCGGGCTAGGCACAGACCGCCCCGCCGGGCAGTCCCGGCCCCGAGCACGCGGCGGTGTGTGCGGCCGCGGGCTCCTCGCGCGCGATCCCCTCGCACGGCCGTCGGTGCCAGGCGCCTCGTACAAAGTTGACCCGCCTCCCGGCCGGCCCAGCGCGGTTGAGGCCGACGTCGTGCCACAAGCCATCGCCTTGCCCTGGCCGCGAAGGCCACGCACTCGATACCCACACCACCACCGACCGCGGCCCGAACGGCCCCCGCACACCCGGCCAATACCGTCCTTCCCGCCCGGCCCGCCGAACCCCCGCACGCCCTCCCCGCCATGACGGTGGACCACTCCGCACCCCCACCAGCGGCTAAACCTCAACTTTCGCTCAATCCGGCGCCGTTCACCCTGCCAGCGGAAGCATCCGTTCCTCACCGGTCGTGATCGGAGGAATTCGCCAGGTAGCAATTAGGTGAATTACTGACTGAATTCCCGTCAACAAGCCCACCCGCCATATCTCGATTTGATAACAACCAGCCCTTAAAGGACTGGACCAATGACCCGCGACACACACAACTACCGTTCCCACAATCACATTTGAGTGTTCGTCAAATCAAGCCGACAGGTAACGGAATGATTTCTCGAACCGCGCCCCCGTTTGTCCGAATTCTCCGCCGCGTCCGTCTGGCAGGCTTCCGCGCACCCAGTCTTCCGACAACGATTTGAGGTGCCCATGACAGGACGTCGCAGACGCCCGGCCCCTGCCGCCGACCATCGCCGCAAACCGCGGCGGCTGGTGCTCGCCGGTGCCGCGCTCGCCGCCGCGGGGATGCTCGCCGCCGGCATCGCCTACTCCGGTATCGGCGACGGCGCGCAGGCCGCCGACGCCGTCGAAGCCGCCGCCGCACCCAGTGCGTCCGCCCCGGCCGCGGCCCCCCATCGCGACCAGGAACCGGAACCGCTCAAGGCCGCCCCCGCCAACGAGGGCACGCGCGGCATGGTCTACGACGGCCTGGAGCCGGCGCCCAAGGGCGACCGGTGCGCGGGCGTGTACAAGACCGACAGCGGGCTGTGCAGCCACGGCCCCGACGCCCCGCCCAAGGGCATCGACATAGCCAAGGACGTGGCGCCGGCCGTCCAGGAGACGGCCCCCGCGGCCGACCCGGCCAGCCCCGCGTCCGCCGACCCCGCCACCAAGGAAGGCGGCGGCCGGGCGCAGGACGCGCCCGCCGCCGACGGCGAGGCGACCAAGGCCACCGCGCCCGAACCGGCCGCCGCCGAAGGCACGCAGGCCGTCGCCGCGGGCCCCGCGGGCCAGACCGTCCAGTGCGACGGCGACGGCAGCACCGGCAACCGCGTGCAGGTCGTGTACGTCCACGCGCCCGGCCAGGACCGGTACTCCCAGTACCTCGCGTCCTTCCGCAAGTGGGCCGCCGACGCCGACCTCATCTACGCGAACAGCGCCAAGGAGACCGGCGGCGTCCGCCACATCCGCTACGTGACGGCCGCGGACTGCACACCCACCGTGCTGAACATCGAGCTGTCCTCCTCCGACCTGGCCGAGTTCAGCGCGACCAACCGCGCCCTCGCCGCCAAGGGGCTCGACCGCCGCGACCGCAAGTACATGATCTTCGCGGACAGCAAGGTCTACTGCGGCATCGGCACCTTCGCCGGTGACGAGCGTCCCGGCCAGGCCAACCAGAGCAACTTCGGCCCCTCCTACGGCCGTACGGACTCCGGCTGCTGGGGCGGCCACACCGCCGCGCACGAGCTCGGGCACAACCTGGGCGCCGTCAACAACAGCGCGCCGAACACCAGCCGCGGCGCCCACTGCACCGACGAGTTCGACGTCATGTGCTACTCCGACACCCCGTACTACCCGCAGATGCGCAACATCTGCACCAACCAGGCGTCGGAGAACATCCTGGACTGCAACCACGACGACTACTTCCACACCAGTCCGAAGGCCGGAAGCTATCTGGCCACGCACTGGAACATCGCCGACAACCAGTTCCTGATGCGCACGAAGGGCGGCGGCGGCACCGACCCCGGTCCGAACCCGAACCCGACGCCCACCAAGAAGCCCTCCCCCACCCCGACGAAGAAGCCCACCGGCGGCCCGACCGCCACGGCCGGTGACATCAAGGCCGACTCCGTCGTCGTGAGCTGGCCCAAGGTCGAGGGCACCGCCTGGTACCAGGTGATGCTGAACGGCAAGCACCTCACGTGGGTCCAGTCCACGGTGCTGCGCATCTACAACCTCAAGCCCAACACCGCCTACACGGTGACGGTCAACGCGCGCAGCAGCGCCGGCAAGGACAGCGGGCCCGGCAAGGCCGCCTCCTTCCGTACGACCGGTGGCGCGGGCGGCACCACCACCCCGGGCGCCCGCTACGTGCTCGGCAACGGCAGCACCGGCATGGCCGCGGAGATCTGGGGCGGCCGCACCGCCGACGGCTCCGTGCTCGTCGGCGGCCGTACCAACGGCTACGCCCAGCAGCAGTGGTACTTCGACGACGCGGGCAACGGCCAGGTCCGGATCCGCTCCGCGGTCTCGGGCAAGTGCCTGCAGCCCGGCGCGGCTCCCGCCGCGGGCATGTGGGTCGCCCAGCAGCCCTGCGACAAGGCGAAGGCCGCGCAGGCGTGGAAGATCACGACCCGCGGCAGCGCGGTGACGGTCACCGACCCGAGCGGCGGCTTCGCCCTCACCGTCAGCAACCGCCCCTACTGGGGGAACTGGCTGCTCGACCTCCAGCGCGCGGACGGCCGCGCCGCCCAGAACTGGAACCTCCAGAAGACCGGCTGAGCACGGGCCGGAGGGTCACCGGGCGGCGGCGCCCCTGCGAGCGCCGCCGCCCCGTGCACCCGTGACGCCCTGAAACCGCCCCGGGGGGGGGGGGCCCCCCCCCGGCGCGCGCCCCGGGGGCCCCACACGACCCCCGCCCCCCCCCCAAGCGCCGAAAAACAA